>JANLTL010000041.1:0-7044 GCA_031362905.1 Burkholderiales bacterium
AGCGCCGCCGGCAGCCTTGATCTTGGCGCCATCGGCTTCGACGTTGTCGACCCACATGCCGAAATGGATGATGCCCGCATAGCCTTTGGGAAAGCCGCCGGGGACCGGCTCGTCCTTGAAATTGAGGAGCGCGACATTGACCACGCCATCGGTCATGTAAACGCCGCGCTGGGCATTGCCCGCGCGCCACATGCCGAAGGCCTCTTCAAAGAATTTGGCAGAAGCCTCCGGGTCGGGAACCGAAATGGCGATATGGCGAAGTTTGGCCATGAAAATTTCCTTCTTGGTTGTGCGGTGTTTGGACAACCGGCATCACACGCACTGAGTTGGGAATCAAGCCGGGGTTGACATAATGTATTCCTTATATTATTATGTGAATACACAAATGTCAATATGTATACATTGAATATTTAATAAATACATTTAATAGATGCTTTTGACTCACTCTGTGATTGTCAATTTGCAGGATATGCCGGGTTCCCTCGGGTGCGCTCAAACGTGAGTCGCCTTGGCGCAGGACCGGCACCTTTGGAGAACGCGATGCTTTGGTTTGCACTGGCAACATATGAAACAAGTACTGGCCAGAATACCGGCCAGAAGCGGCCGGCCTGGGTGTTCGATTCCGCGCTATACGACGTGGAACAGGCGCTTGCCGCCGCCGGTGGTTCGCTACCTGCCGCACTCAAGCTGGGCGTCGGCGAAACCATCGCACAGTGGCAAGCGCAGGGGCAGGCCGCAGCCGCATGCGCTGCGCTCGTGGCCGCTGCGGTTGCAAGCAAGGCGCTCAAACCGCTGGCCGAGGGCAGCTATCGCCTGTGCGCCCCCTACCTGCCGGCACGCATTTTTGCCACGGCCTCCAACTACCATGAGCATGCCCGGGAAATGGGCACCAAGCTCGCACCGCGTTCCGAGAGCTCGCCCTACATCTTCATCAAGGCCGAGACGTCGGTCGCCGACCCCGGCGCCAAGGTGGTCAAGCCGCGCGAAGTGGAGCGCCTCGATTGGGAGGTCGAACTCGGCGTGGTGATCGGCCGCAGCGGCCGGCACATCAGCGTGGAACAGGCGTTGGACCATATCGCCGGTTATGTGGTGTTCAACGATGTCACCTCGCGCGACCTGACGCGGCGCAGTGACTATCCTTTTTCGCACGACTGGTTTCGCGGCAAGAGCTTCGACACCTTCGGCCCGATGGGGCCGTGGTTTGTGCCGCGCGATTGTCTCGGCGATCCGCAGGCGATCCGGATGACGCTCGACATCAACGGCGAACGCATGCAGGATGGCAGCACCAGCGAAATGATTTTCAGCATCGCCGAGCAGATCGCTTACCTGTCAGGCATCGTCACGCTCAAACCCGGCGACCTGATTGCCACCGGCACGCCGACTGGCGTGGGCATGGGGCGCGGCATCTACCTCAAGGCCGGTGACGTGATGCGCGCGTCGATCGACGGCATCGGGTCGATTGAAAATCAGGTCGTGGCCGAATGAATCACCGTGAACTGCAAGCAGCGACAGGAAAGGACGCCAAATGACGGAAACCCGCAAGATCAAACCGCGCAAGCTGGGCCATCTGGTGCTGGCGGTGCGCGACATCCACAAATCAGTCGCGTTCTATACCGAAGTGCTCGGGCTCGAAGTGTCGGACTGGATCAGCGACCAGATGTGCTTTCTACGCTCCGGTGCGGATCATCATGATCTCGCGCTCTCGCAAATCCCCAAGGATTCACCCGACCTCAATGATCTGCCGCGCTATTCACGACCCGGGATGGAGCACTTCTCCTACCTGGTCGACAGCGTCGACGACATGGAACTCGCCGTGAAAATGCTGCAGGAGCGTGGGGTCGAAATCGTGCGTGGCATCGGCAAGCACGGGCCGGGCGAAAACTGCTTTCTGGTGTTCAAGGATCCGGACGGCAACAACGTCGAGATCTATTGCGAGATGCAGCAGATTCCGGTCGGTACACCCCACGATGCGCGGGTCTGGGAGCGCAACGTCGAGTCGTTCGACCAGTGGCGCTTCGCGCGCTTTGTTGTGCCGCCGCCGCCGGCGGTGGTGAAAGACAAGCAGGGCATCAAGGGCTAAAGCGGCTCGATGCGATTGATTTTTCAAGATGGCTTTTGACCCACCCACCATTTTTCCGGAGTCCTTGATGAACCGATTTGTTCTCACGGTGCGCGCCGCATTTCTTGCCACTTTGCTCGCGCCCTTGCCCGCCATACTGCCCGACGCATTGGCCCAGGATTGGCCGCAGCGCCTGGTGCGCGTGATCGTGCCCTACGCCCCCGGCGGCAATACCGACGCGATCGCCCGCATCACGGCCGAGCGCCTCACCACCGCGCTGGGCCAGCAGGTGATTGTCGAGAATCGTGCCGGCGCCGGCGGCGCCACTGCCGCCGATTTTGTCGCCAAAGCGCAGCCCGACGGCTACACGCTTTTTGTCGCGGCGCTGTCGCAGTTCGGCCCCGTGCCGCTGACGCAAAAAGTCAACTATGACCCGCTCAAGGATTTCACCCCGATCGCCAACATCGGCGCCAACGGCTTTGTGATTGCGGTCAATCCCGGCGTGCCGGTGAAAGACCTCAAGGAGTTTGTCGACCACGTCAAGGCGCGGCCGGCCAAGCTCAACTATGGCTCGGGCGGCACCGGCAGCCTGACGCATCTGGCTGCCCTGTTGTTCCTCAACCGCGCCGGCCTCGACATGGTGCACGTGGCCTACAAGGGTGGCGCCCCCGCCCTCGCCGACACCTTGTCGGGGCAGGTGCAGATGTATGCGGGCAGCCCGTCCGAGTTGTTGCAGCACGCCGCTGCCGGCAAGATCAAGCTGCTCGGCATCACCAGCGAACGGCGCAATGCGCAATTGCCCAATGTGCCGGCGATCGCCGAGGTCTATCCGGGCTTCAAGGCGATGACCTGGAACGGACTGGTTGCACCGGCCGGCTTGACGGCCGCGGTCACCAATCGGCTTGCGGGTGAAATGCAGAAGCTGATGAAAGATGCGGCCTTCCTCGATCGCCTCGCCAAGCTTGGCCTTGATCCGGTGCCCACCACGCCCGCTTCATTCGCGGCCGACATCCGCAGCGAGTACGCCATGTGGCGCGACCTGATCAAATCGACCGGGGTGGTGGTCGAGTGATGGCGCATCGGTGCACCGCTGCATGCCCACGCGCTCTGCTGCATCCGCGTGGCTACCGGCGCGCGACACGATGAGCGACGAGGCTTTTGCCGGGCTGCCTGCGGCGGCACGTGCGCGCCTTGCCGCGATCGGTCCGCAGTGGGCAAGCGACATCGTTGCCCACCGCAAAGAGGTGCTCGACCTCTACTCGCCGGTGCTGGCGGAGCGTGATGGCGACGCGATAGAGGTCACGCGCGAACAGGCCTACGGCAGCCATCCACGGCAGACGCTGGACGTCTATCGTGCCACTGGCGCCTCCGGAAGCACCTCAGCACCCGTTGTACTGTTTGTGCACGGCGGCGCGTTCCTGCGCGGAGCCAAGGACGCCACGCCACAGATTTATCGCAACGTGCCGCGTTACTTCGCGCGTCACGGCTGTGTCGGCATCAACATGGAATACCGGCTTGCGCCGGAAGCGCCCTACCCGGCCGGCGCGGTCGATGTCGCGCTGGCGGTTCAGTGGATTCGCCGGCAGGCCGCTGTGTTCGGCGGCGATGCGACGAGACTGTTTGTCATCGGCCATTCGGCGGGCGGTGCCCATGCCGCAGCTTATGTCTGCGATCCGGCGTGCCGCCCCGCTGGCGAGCATGGCGTCGCCGGCCTGATCCTGATCAGCGCGCGCTTGCGCGCCGATGCCCGCCCGGACAACCCGAACGCGCGCGGCGTCAAGGCCTATTACGGGAACGATGAATCGCTCTACGAAGCGCGCTCGGTTGTGACCCACGCGGTGCAACTTGATGTGCCGCTGCTGCTGGCCATTGCCGGCCACGAAAACCCCGGTCTGGACGTGTACGCTGCCGAGATGTTCCATCGCGTAAGCCAGTTGGCGTGGCGCGTGCCGCACCTGGTGCGCCTGCCGCACCACAACCACACCTCAATCGTTGCGCATATCAACACCGACGAAGACCGGCTCGGGCGCGAGATGCTCGATTTCATCGCGCGCCACGGCTAGCGTACCGGTAGATACCTGAAGAACGGCTCTGGCAGCCATTCTTCAGGCGATACCCGCAGGACAGGTCAGCGATACCGCCGCTCGGACGTCCTTGGCAGAAAGCTGGAATTGAAAATCAGGTCCGGCGAAGGCTTGCTCTTGAGACCGAAGGCAAGGTTGATGTCATCGACCTGATTGTCGAGGCGGATCTTGCTGATGCTGCCCAGGCCATCGCTGCGCGTATTGGGCGTATCCATGAACTCCATCACCAGTTTGAGTTTTTCGAGTTCGTCGGTTTCGTTGAGCAGCGGGTTGCGCTGCATCACGTATTTGACAGCGGCGGCCGGGTCGGCGATGGTTTCCTTCAAGGCGCGATTGATCGCGCGCAACACGGCCGCAATGGCCTGCGGGTTTTCACTGATGAATTTGGCGCTCGCGAGCACGGCGTTGCCGTAGATGTCAACGCCGTAGTCCGCGTATTTGAAGGTGACGATGTCTTCGGTCTTCACACCGAGGCGGTTGTAGATTTGCAGTTGGGTTGGAAAGCCCGAACCCACCTGCACGTCGCCGCGTACCATGGCCTGCTCGACCATGTCGGGAGCGACGTTCTGCCATGCTGCGTCATCGACCTTGAGGCCGGTGGCACGCGCAAACAGGGGCCAGGTCTTGCGCGTCGAGCTGAACACCGGACCGCTGATTTTCTTGCCCTTGAGATCAGACGGTTTGGTGATGCCCGATTTCTTGTGCGCGAACAGCGCGTTCGGGTTGCGCTCATGCACCATGTAGACCGCCTGCGCGCGCGGCAGGTGCGGGTTGTTGCCCATGAACTCGATCAGGGTCGACAGATCGGCAAAGCCCATCTCATACGCGCCGGAGGCGAGGCGCTGCACCGTACCGGCCGAGCCGTTGCCGACGTCGACCGTGACATCGACGCCCTCCTGGTCGAAGTAGCCCTTGCCTTTGGCCAGCAGAAACGGCGCGTGCTGGCCCTGCACCACCCAGTCGAGGGTGAAGCGCACCTTGGGCGGAGTCTGTGCATGACTTGCCGCCGGAATCAACAACAGGGCTGCCACCGTGGCGGCGAGCAAGCGAGTGAGTGCAGTCATGAACATTCTCCGGTGCGCAGGTTGAAGAAGCGTAGAGCAGAAAGTTAGCATGAATCGGCGTGCGGGTGACGGTTGCACAACGACGCCAACTGGTCCCGCCTGCATCATCGGACTGCTGCGGCATAATTCCTTGCCTTCGCGAACCGGCGCGCGCGGCGCCGCGCGAACTCCCGCCGCACCGCGATATGGGCTTCACTTGTTGGAGAAAACATGTCTTACTACGATTGGGTTCCCATCACCAAACGCGCACCGCTCAAATGGCCGCATGGCAAGCGCCTCGCGCTGATCATCACCATCAACTGCGAGTATTGGGATTTACTCAAGGATTCGGCCAAGCCCTATTACGCCGGCGGGCCGCCGACCATTCCTGACGCGTTGCCCGGCAACGTTGCCGACTATCCCAACTTCACCTGGCGCGAGTACGGCCTGCGCGTGGGTTGCTGGCGCATGTTCGATGTGTTTGAAGCGGCCGGCGTGCCACTCTCGATCACCTTCAATGCCAAGACCGCGTTGGAGCGCCGCGAGATCATTGATCACGCCCTTGCCCGCAAGTGGGAGTTGGTGGCGCACAACTACGAGCAGGGCGAGCTGCTGCCGCAATACATGTTCGATCCCGCCGGTGAAAAGGCGGTGATTCACGAGACCCTCAAGGTGTACCAAAGCGTGACCGGGCGCAAGGCCGGCGGCTGGCTGTCGTCATCGCTGCGCTCGACACCGCACACGCCGGACATCCTCGCCGAGGCGGGCCTGAAGTTCTTGTGCGACTACATGAACGACGACCAGCCCTATCTGATCCACACCGCACACGGGCCGCTGGTCAACGTGCCCTACTCGGTCGAGATCAACGACTTCACCTTCTTTCATCGCCGCGCAATGAGCAGCGAAGATGCGCTCCTGATGCTCAAAGCCCAGTTCAACGAGTTGTACGCCGAGAGCGCCAAGACCGGCAAGATGATGAACATCGGCCTGCATCCGCATGTGTCGGGGCACCCGCACCGCATGCAGTTCTACCGCGATTTTTTGAGCTACGTGAAGCAGTTTGACGACGTGTGGTGGGCCACGCGCGAAGAGGTGGCGGACTGGTATCTCGCGAACCACGCGAGCCACATTGCACCAAAGTCTTGAACACCTCGTCCGGGAGCCGCTCCCACAGCGCGTTCCGGGCGCATGCGTCCTGAAACCCATGTGCGCCAAGGATTTCAGGACGATGGCTGCAGGCAATCAGGCGCCCGTCAAACGCCCCACAGCACGTCCGCGCCTTTGGCGTGACTGCGCTCGAGCATGTCGATGAAGGGCCACAGGCGCGCCTTGAGCGACACAAAGGTGGCGGCGCGTTCGGGTTCCTGCCGCTCGTAGGGAATCGGCTCCTCGCCATGCGCCGCAATGGCCGCCTTGAGCTTTTCGGTGCAGGCCGGCATTTCATCCACGCTGATGACGCCGCGTTGGCCGCGCTCCTTGCCGATCAATTTGAGCACCTGCTTGGCGTTGGCATCGAGCATGGTGATGCTCGCGCTTGCCTTGGAAGTAAATGTCAGGGCCATTACCATCCTCCAGTCTTTAGCCAGTCCTCGACGCTGACGCCAGTGCATCGATGCGCAGGGACACGAAGTACCCGAAAGGGAAAATGAAATCGGGAAAAATCGATGGGCGATTTGGCGCAGTCCGGTGGACTCACCGCGCCAATCCATCGCGCAAACGCTGCACGCCGTCGGCGAGGCGCGCTTCGCTGGAGGCAAAACACCAGCGCACAAACCCTTCTCCCTCCGGCCCGAAAGCCGCTCCGGGAGCCCATCCGAGACCGGTGTTGTCGATCAATCGCGTGCAAAAATCAAGGCCG
>JANLTL010000058.1:0-4804 GCA_031362905.1 Burkholderiales bacterium
GCAGGCGCAGGCCGCGCAGGTCTTCGGGCTTGTCGATGCGTTTGTCCTTGGTATGGATCAGGCCGCCGTTATGGGTCATCAACACCAGCGGCTTCAAGCCCTTGTACTCTTCCTTCAGGTACTTGGGGTACAAATTCCAGAGCGCGCGCGAACCGGCCTCGGCCGATTTGACCAGGAACGGCATCTCGACAATCGTCGAGCGCGTCATGCGCCCGCGCGGCAGGCCGCACAGGCCGAAGCCGATGTCGGTGACGCCATTGAGCACCTGGTCGAGTTGGTTCTGGGCTTGCCCGAGCGCCGAATTGGCCGCAAAAATCTGGAACGTCACCGCGCCATTGGTCTTGGCCTCGATCTCCTTGGCCCAGGGCGCGATGAACTCGGTCTGCAGGCCATGCAGCGCCGGCACGTAGTGGGCGATCTTGAGCGTGACCTTGGCCTGTGCGCGCACGATGGCGGGAAAGCCGGTGATCGCCCCGGTAGCGGACGCGGCTTTGAGGAAATGGCGGCGAGTTGCGTGCATGTCGGTCTCCGGCTGTGTTGGATGAAAACATTATGCCACCTTGTTTTTGGCCTGCGTCGTCGAATCTGCTGTGGAGCCATTCGCAGTTTGACAGCGGCTGGCGGCGCTCTTATGCTTGGGCGCTTAACCGATAAGGATTCACATGCCCAAGTCTGCTTCCGCAACCGTCACACGCGCAACCGTCACACGCGCTGCCCCCATGCCCGCCGCACCCAAGGCGACCCGAGCCAAGGCAGCCCCAGCCAAGCCTGCAACCAAGCCCTTGTCGAACAAGCGGCTCGCCAGCAAGCCCTGCGACAAGGCCTATTCCACGCTGAAGATCGCCGTCGAAGGCCGCATCGCCACCCTGACGCTCAACCGCCCCGAGCGCCTCAATGCCATCAATGACGAGATGCCCGGCGAAATCCGCCAGGCGGTCGAGGCAGCCAATGCCGATGACCGCGTGCATGTGATCGTGCTACGCGGTGCCGGCAATGCCTTTTGCGCCGGCTACGACTTGAAGTACTACGCCGAGGGCGACCCGACCAACATCATCACCCAGCCGATGCCGTGGGATCCGATGATCGACTACAGATTCATGAAGAAGAACACCGATGACTTCATGAGTCTGTGGCGTTCCTACAAGCCGACCATCGCGCGCGTGCACGGCTATGCGGCAGCCGGTGGCAGTGACATCGCCACCTGCTGCGACTTTATCGTCATGGAAGACAAGGCGCGCATCGGCTACATGCCGGTGCGCGTGTGGGGCTGCCCGACCCCGGCCATGTGGGTCTATCGCATTGGCGCCATGCGCGCCAAGCGCATGATGCTCACCGGCGATCTGATCAACGGCAAGCAGGCCTTCGAGTGGGGCCTGGCCACCGAGGTGGCGCCGCTGGCAAAGCTTGATGCCACGGTGCAAAAGCTGGCCGACCGCATCGCCGGCGTGCCGAAAAACCAGCTCATGATGTTGAAGCTGGTGATCAACCAGGCGATTGATGCCATGGGCCTGGAACAGACGCAAATGTTTGCCACGGTGTTCGACGGCATTACGCGGCACTCGCCCGAGGGCCTGTGGTTCAAGCGTTATGCGGAGACCTATGGGTTTCCTGCCGCGGTGGAATGGCGTGACAGCGGTCGCCCCTTGCCCGAGCCCGGGCCGGGCAATCTCGGCGACGCCTTCATGGCGCCGCCTGCCGAAGGGGCACGCTCGCAGTGGTCGCGCGATGTCAGCGGCAAGCGCGCCGGCAAGGAAGGCAAGAAAGAGAAGTCGGGCAAGAAAGCAGACAAGAAAGCAGACAAGCACAAGTAGGTTCTCGTCCATGCACCACACCGAGCAAGTCCGGCTGATCCGGCGCATCCTCGACCACATGGCGGCCGGCACCACCGACCGTGGTGAGGTCGCCAAAAGCCCGGTCACCCGCTATCTGTCACCGGAGCGCCTGGCGCAAGAGCAGGTGATGATCCGCAGCCTGCCGGTGATGGTGTGTGCGTCGTCCAGTGTGGCGAAACCGGGCGACTGGTTCACCCATGACCTGTCCGGCGTGCCGATCGTGGTCGTGCGCGGCCAGGATGGCGTGCTGCGCGCGTTCATCAATGCCTGCCGTCATCGCGGCGCACGCGTGGTGGATGGCGCCTGTGGTGCCGGGCGGCGCAATTTCATCTGCCCCTACCACTCGTGGAGTTACGAGCTTGATGGCGCGCTGCGCGGCCTGCCGCATCCGCAGGAGTTTCCCGGCCTGGATCGGACGCTGCATGGCCTGGTGCCGCTGCCGGTTACCGAAATGTGCGGCCTGGTGTGGGTGGTGCCGGCGCCGGCGGGAAAGATGGCGACGGTTGCCGCCATGCGCGCGTCGCTCGCGCCGATGGCCGCCGACCTTGCATCATTTGGCTACGACGACTTCGTGGCCCACGATACGCGCCGCTTTGAATCGAAGCACGATTGGAAGCTGGTGGCCGATGCCAATCTCGAGACCTATCACTTCAAGTTTCTGCACCGCGACTCGATCGCGCCGCTGTTCCAGGACAACCGCATGGTGGCCGATGCTTTTGGCGACCATTGGCGCATCACCTTGCCCAAGGAATCGATCGGTGAATTGCAGGGCCGGCCCGAAGTCGAGTGGGATCTCACGCAGCACTGCAACATCATCTATTACTTCTTTCCCAACCTGATGTTCCTCTTCATCGGCGACCACGCCACGCTGTTTGCGGTGTGGCCGCGCGGCGTCGGCGCCTCGACCATCGACGCGATCACGCTGGTCCCCGAGCCGCCGGCCACAGAGAAGGCGCGCACCTACTGGGACCAGAACGTGAACATCTTCTGGGAGGCGCTGATGGAAGACTTCCACCTGATGGATTCGATGCAGTCGACCTTCGCCTCGGGCGCCAACACGTACCTGACCTTCGGGCGTTCCGAATTTTGTTCGGCGGCGTTTGAAGAGTCGGTCGAGCGCCATCTGGGAATTGAAGCCGGAGGGATGGAATAGAATTCTGCGCTTGTGTCAGCGCTTGGTTCAAGCGACTGTGTTGGAACCATGATCAGGGAGTTCAGATGAGTGAAATGCGTTATGAAGCGCCGACCACGGCAAGCGCCGCAGTGAGCCTGCTTGCGGCTGCGCAAGTGCCGGCCAAACTCTTGGCAGGCGGCACTGACCTGTTGATCCAGATGCGCTCGGGGCACCAGCAGCTCGCGTTGCTGGTTGATCTCAAGGGCATCGCCGAGATGAATACGGTCGTTGCGGAAAATGGCGGCTTCCGTATCGGCGCCGCCATGGGCTGTATGGCGCTGGTTGAAAACGAATCCTTTACCAAGGCATGGCCAGGCGTGACCGACGCGGTCAAGCTGATCGGCTCGATCCAGATCAAAGGGCGCGCCTCGGTGGGCGGCAATGTCTGCAATGCCTCACCGGCGGCCGATAGCGTGCCGGCACTGATCGCGGCCGGTGCGATCGCCAGCGTGCTCGGGCCGGCTGGCCGGCGCGAGGTGGCGGTCGAGGATATCGCTGCGGGGCCGGGCAAGAATACGCTGGCCCAAGGCGAGATCGTGACCTCTTTCATGTTGCCCAAACGTGCACCGCGCTCGGGCGACGCGTATTTGCGCTTCACACCGCGCACCGAGATGGATATTGCCGTAGTGGGCGTCGGCATCAATCTGACGCTGGATGACAAGGGTGTGTGCAGCGCGGCGCGGGTTGGCCTTGGCGCAGTGGCTGAGCGCGCCCTGCTGGTGCCCGCCGCCGCGGCCGCGCTGATCGGCAGCAAGGTCGATGAGCCGGCGCTGGCAAACCTGGCTGCGGCAGTCAGTGCTGCCTGCCGCCCGATTGATGACAAGCGCGGCACCAAGGCATTCCGAACCAAGGTGGCCGGCGTGCTCGCGCGACGTGCTGCGCTGATTGCGCTCACCCGTGCGCAGGGAGAAAATTGAACATGGCCAAACAACATGTGATCACCACCATCAACGGCAACGCCACCGAGTTTTTGTGCGAAACCCGGCAGACCATGCTCGACGTGCTGCGCGACGAGTTGCACATGACCGGCACCAAGGAAGGCTGCGGTTCTGGCGATTGCGGTGCCTGCAGCGTGACGGTGGACGGACGCCTGGTGTGCTCGTGCCTGATGCTCGGTGTCGAAGCGCAGGGCAAATCGATCAACACCATCGAAGGTATGGCCGAGGGTGGGACATTGCACGTGCTGCAACGCAAGTTTCTGGAACATGCAGCGTTGCAATGCGGCATCTGCACGCCGGGGTTTCTGATCGCAGCGCGCGCGCTGCTGGAGGTCAATCCCGACCCCACCGAAGAAGAAGCGCGCTACTGGCTGGCGGGCAACCTGTGCCGCTGCACCGGCTATCAAAAGATCATCGAAGCGGTGCTCGACGCCGCGCGTGAAATGCGGGGGGCTTGAACATGTTGACCAGAACCAATCTTGCGGATCAGGACCTCAAAGTTGTCGGCACCCGCCCGGTGCGGCCCGATGGCGTGCCCAAAGTCACCGGCCAGGCGCAATACGGCGCCGACTTCACCATGCCCGGCATGCTGTGGGCCAAGATCCTGCGCTCGCCGCACGCGCATGCGCGCATCCGCTCGATCGACACCTCCAAGGCGCGCGCACTGGCCGGCGTCAAGGCGGTAATCACCGGCAATGACTTCAAGGAGCAGCGGTTCGAATACGTCGGCCCCGAGCGCGTCGCAGTGAACTACTGGCACATGACGCGCAATGTGATGGCGCGCGAAAAGGTGCTCCTTGAAGTCATTGCCGGTGATTACCGCCTTGACGCCGGCCAGTGCGCGCGCCTTGGAGGTGTCG
>JANLTL010000105.1:0-8623 GCA_031362905.1 Burkholderiales bacterium
TGGTCGAGCGCATCGTCGAGCAATGCGCACGCGAAATGAAAATCGACCCAGCCGAGATTCGCCGCCGCAATTTCATCAAGACCTTCCCCTACAACACGCCCGTTGGCCTCACCTATGACGTGGGCGACTATGACGCCACCCTCACCAAGGCGATCAAGCTGGCCGACGTGGCGGGCTACCCGGCGCGCAAGGCTGCCTCGGCTGCAAAGGGCAAGCTGCGCGGCTTGGGCTACTCCTGCTACATCGAAGCCTGCGGCATCGCGCCCTCCAACGTCGCAGGCGCGCTGGGCGCACGCGCGGGCCTGTTTGAGGCAGCCGAAATTCGGGTCCACCCCACTGGCACTGTCACCGTATTCACCGGCTCGCACAGCCACGGCCAGGGGCACGAGACCACGTTTGCGCAAGTGGTGGCATCACGCCTCGGCATCCCGGTCGAGAACGTCGAGATCGTGCACGGCGATACCGGGCGCGTGCTGTTCGGCATGGGTACCTACGGCAGCCGCTCTCTCGCCGTCGGCGGCACCGCTATCGTCAAGGCTGTGGACAAAGTGATCGCCAAAGGCAAGAAGATCGCTGCGCATCTGCTTGAAGCGGCCGATACCGACATCGTGTTTGAGAACGGCGAGTTCAAAGTGGCCGGCACCGACAAAAAGGTGCCGTGGGCTTCGGTGACGCTCACCGCCTACGTGCCGCACAACTACCCGCTCGACAAGCTCGAGCCAGGTCTCAACGAAAACGCGTTTTACGATCCGGCCAATTTCACTTTCCCGGCCGGCTCCTACGTCTGCGAAGTCGAAATCGACCCGCAGACCGGCACCACCGAAATCTGCTCGTTTTCTGCGGTGGACGACTTCGGCAACATCGTCAACCCGATGATCGTTGAAGGCCAGGTGCATGGCGGTCTCGCGCAGGGCCTGGGTCAGGCGCTCCTGGAGAACTGCGTCTACGACAAGGAAACCGGCCAGTTGCTGACCGGCTCCTATATGGATTACGCGATGCCGCGCGCCGACGATTTGCCCAGCTTCAAGGTCGAAAACTGCGTCACGCCCTGCTCGCACAACCCGCTCGGCGTCAAAGGCTGTGGTGAAGCCGGCGCGATCGGCGCACCCCCTGCGCTGATCAATGCCATCACCGACGCGCTCGGCGTGCGCGATTTTGAAATGCCGGCCTCGCGTGAACGCGTGTGGCGCGCCGCCCAGGCTCGCGCCTGAACGCACAGAGAAAAGGAAAACAACATGTACGCATTCAATTATCAAAGCCCCGCCAGCAACGCTGCTGCCATCGCCGCGGTGAAAGGTGACGCCCGCTTCCTGGCAGGCGGTCAAAGCCTCGTGCAGGCGATGAAACTGCGCCTGTCGCAAACCGGCACGCTGGTCGATCTCAACGGTATCAACGAGCTAAAAGGCATCACGGTGGCCGGCGGCAAGGTCATCATCGGCGCCATGACGCGGCACTCGGAAGTGGCACGCTCCGCCGACGTCAAGCGCGCTATTCCCGCTCTGGCTGATTTGGCCGGCGGCATCGGTGACCAGATGGTGCGCAATATGGGCACGCTCGGCGGCTCGCTCGCCAACGCCGACCCTGCCGCCTGCTATCCGGCGGCGGTGCTTGCGCTGGGCGCCACCATCAAGGCACACGCCCGCGCCATCAATGGCGATGACTTCTTCAAAGGCTTGTTTGAAACCGCACTGGCGCCCGGCGAGCTGATCACCTCGGTCGAATTCCCCACGCCGGATAAAGCGGCCTACGTGAAGTTCAAGCAACCGGCTTCGCGCTTCGCACTGGTCGGTGTGTTCGTTGCCAAGTTCGGTGGCAGCGTGCGCGTAGCTGTGACGGGCGCGAAGTCAAGCGTGTTCCGCGCCACAGACATCGAAGCAGCACTCGCCAAAAGCTTCACACCCGAAGCCGCGCTCGCAGTCAAGGTGTCGGCGGCGGGCATGAACAGCGATCTCTTCGGCTCAGCCGAATACCGTGCCGCCATGGTGTCGGTGATGGCCAGCCGTGCAGTAGCGAAGGCGCTGGCGTAATCGGGCCCACGCCCCATCGCGCACTCAACCATAAGCGCTGCATCACCCCCCGCTGCCGGCGTGTGGGAACCAGCGGGAACCCACCGTCGTTAAAATCGGCACCGGGTTCCCGCTTCTCTTTTGTGCAGCACCTCTTTGCAAGGCAGGAGTCATCATCATCGATGCCATCGAACAACTGAAAGCCAAACTCGGCGCGCACGATTATTTGTGCGACGACCGCCTGGCCACGGTGCTGCACCTCGCGCTGACCATGCGCCGCCCCTTGTTCCTCGAGGGCGAAGCCGGCGTCGGCAAGACCGAATTGGCAAAAGTCATCAGCCTCGCGAATGGCACGCCGCTGATCCGCCTGCAGTGCTACGAAGGTCTCGGTATCAGCGAGGCGGCTTACGAATGGAATGCCGCGCGCCAGTTGATGGAAATCCGCATGGCCGAAGCCGTGCACGACACTGACAAAACACGCCTCGAGCGCAATCTCTACCGCCGCGAAATGCTGATCGAGCGGCCGCTATTGCAAGCGCTCACGCAAACCAGCTCGCCAGTACTGCTGATCGACGAACTCGACCGCGCCGACGAGCCCTTCGAAGCCTATCTGCTCGAGGTGCTGGCCGAGTACCAGATCACCGTTCCCGAGCTTGGCACCCTCAAGGCAGTGCACCCGCCGATCGTCATCATCACCTCCAACCGCACCCGCGAAATTCGCGATGCCTTGAAGCGCCGCTGCCTCTACCACTGGGTCGAATTCCCCGACGCCCAGCGCGAACTCGACATCGTGCGCCGCCGCGCCCCCGGTGCCTCCGAAGCCCTGTCGCGCCAGGCGGTGGAGTTCGTGCAGCGCATGCGCACGGTGGATTTGTTCAAACTCCCCGGTGTAGCCGAGACCATCGACTGGGTCAACGCCCTTACCGCACTCAACGTGCTCTCGCTCGCCCCCGATGCGGTCAAGGACACTCTTGGTGTGTTGCTCAAGTATCGAGAAGATGTGGAGCGGGTGATGAATGGGGATGCGGCGCGGATTTTGGAAGAGCTGAAGGCGGCGGGAATCGTCAAGTAGCCGGCTCTGTCGATCCCGCTTACGTTTTCGAATTGCCAAACGGTATCGCCTCGCACAAGCCCTATCCATGCGCCTCTACCAGCCATCTGACTTCAGAGCCTTGTCCCGCAAGGGTCTTGTGGAGGCGCCCATTTTTATCCTTCTCCACACCAATCAGGCCGGAACGCCATTTCCGACGTGAGCACGGCACTGTCCACCGGCAAACTCGCCGACAACATCGTCCACTTCGCGCGTGTGCTGCGTGCAGCGGGGCTGCCGGTGGGGCCAGACCGCATCATCGTGGCGCAACAGGCGCTGCAACTATCAGGTGTAGATCAGCGCTTGCGCGTACATGCGGCATTGTCTGCCGTGTTGATTGACCGGCACGAACATCAACCCGTGTTTGATGCCGCGTTCAGCGCCTTCTGGAAGGACCCGAAGCTGTTCGAGCGACTGATGTATCTGACGCTGCCCAAGGTGCAGCAGCGCGGCACCAAGGAGAACGAAAAGCGCCAGAACCGCTTGCAGGATGCACTCGCCGGCACCAATCCGCAACGCGCGCAGCCGCCGCAGGCGCAAGGCGCGGAGGACGAGGCCGAATTCGAAGCACTGCTGACCTTCTCCGACAGCGAGCGCCTGCAACGCGCCGACTTTGACACCATGACGGCGGAGGAGTACGCGCTGGCGCAAAAAATCGCCGAGACCCTGCCGCTACCGATTCCGCCGGTGATCACGCGCCGTCACGCTGCGTCGGCACGCGGCACGCTCGATCTGGCCGCCATTGCACGCCACAGCGCGCGCGACCCGTTTTCGGCTGTGCTGCACTACAAGCGCCGCACCGAGCGCGAAGCACCGCTGGTCGTGTTATGCGACATCTCGGGCTCGATGCAGCGCTATTCGCGGGTGTTCCTGCATTGGGTGCACGCATTGACGCGCAAGCACGGCCACGTCGCCACCTTCACGCTCGGCACGCGTCTCACACCGATCACGCGCTGCCTGCGCCATCGCGACGGTGACGAGGCCTTGGCTGCGGCAGGAGCAGTGGCGAGCGATTGGCACGGCGGCACGCGGCTCTCGACCTGCCTCGCCGAATTCAACCGTATCCATGCGCGCCGCGTGCTCACCGGTAATGCCTCGGTGCTGCTGTTTACCGATGGTCTGGAGCGCGACGACGCAAGCGATCTCGCGCGCGAGGCGCTCACTTTGCGGCGCCTGGCGCGCCGCATCATCTGGCTCAATCCGCTGTTGCGCTTTGATGGCTTTGAGCCGCGCGCAGCAGGCATCCGCGCGATCCTGCCGCAGGTCGACGCGTTTTTGCCGGCGCACAACCTCAATTCCTTGCGCGATCTCGGTGCCGTACTGGCCGCCGGATCACGTGTCGCAGGCGGTCGGTCTCAGGAGCGCTTCCAGAAACCGGTGTGAGCCAGCGCCGCTTCATCTTCGAGTGCGGGACCGACCACGGCGACTTCCCGTTGCCCGCGCACAAACACCTCGCGACAGGGCAATGAAAAGGTCGGGTTTTCGTCGTGGTCGCCGGTCAGTTGCAACAAGCGCTGCTCTGACAGTGCGTACACCACGCGACCGATGCCGCACCAGTAGATGGCGCCGGCACACATGGCACAAGGCTCCGCGCTACTGTATAGGGTAGCGCCGGCCAACTCGGCTGGCGTCGCGACGCGAGAAGCGATCTGTGCGGCACGCAACTCGGCATGCTGGGTCGGGTCGCCATCGGGCGGCAGGCTGTTATTGCCCGCCTCGGCCAGCACGCCACCGGCCGCAGCCACTACCAGGGCTGCGAACGGATGCTTGCCCTGCGCCCGCGCCTGCGCCGAAAGTGCGATGGCTCGGCGCAAGTGCGTCAGATCGTCCGGCGTCGGAGCGGACACTCTACAGTTAGGCGGTCAGCGCAACAGGATACTCAAGCCCGCAATTCCGGCAACTTGTCACCCTTGGGCACGAAATTGATCGCCAGCCCATTGTTGCAAAAGCGCTTGCCAGTGGGCTTGGGGCCGTCGTCAAACACATGGCCTTGATGGCCGCTGCAACGCGCGCAGTGGTATTCGGTGCGTGGCAGGATCATTTTGAAATCGGTCTTGGTGCCGAGCGCATTGGGCAGCGCAGTGTGAAAACTGGGCCAGCCGGTACCGCTTTCGTACTTGGTGGCGCTATCGAACAGCGGGAGGTTGCAGGCGGCACAGATAAAGGTCCCGGCGCGCTTTTCTCCGTTAAGTGGACTGAAACCGGGTGGCTCGGTGCCCTCCTCAAACAAGATGCGGAAACGGTCGTTGGGCAGCAGCTTCTTCCATTCAGCAGTTGATTTGACCAGTTTCACGACGGCTGCAGCCTGCGCCATCACACCAGTGCTGAACAGCGCAGCAAGCGCAGACAGGCGAACAAGAAAGGTACGGCGTTGCATGATGTGCTCCTTGGATAGACAAAACATTGCGGTTTTTGATCCGGACTACAGTCGCATTGCGCTTTTTTTACCAGGCATCCGAATCACCCGATTTCAATCACTATCTACGGAAGGCGCGGCCAGACAGATGCCGCATTGCGTAATTCTACGTAGTGAAGCCCATGCTGCGTTTATCGAAGGCGATGGCTTTGACCAGCACGTACACCGATAGGCCCGGCATCAGCCCCATTTCATCGACCGACAGACGCGAAATACGCGCCGGCCATTCCTTGCCTGCAACGCGCACCCGCACCTCGGCTATCGGCCCGTCGCCGGACTCAATCGCCATCACTTTGCCCGCCAGCACGTTACGAATGCTCAAGCCTTCCGGCCGGCTGGTGGCAAGTGTGAGGTCACGGGCGCGGATCCGCATGCGCACGCGGCCGCCGATGGGCACATCGAGTCCCGGTGCTACCAATGTGCCGCCGTCGCCAAAGAAAAAGGTGGTCAATCGATAGTGCGGATCCTGCGCAATCGCTCTGGCCTCGATCAGCGCTCCCCCTTCAAAGCGCCCGGTGTGGGGGCGCAGGTCGGCACGGTTGAACATCTCTTCCACTGCGCCATGCGCCACCACCTGGCCACCGTTCATCAGCACGACTTCGTCCGCCAGCCGGGTGACTTCGCCAACCGAATGACTGACGTACACGATGCGCACTTTGAGCTCATCGCGCACCCGTTCGATCAGCCCCAGAATCTCGCTGCGGCGCCCCGCGTCAAGCGATGCGAGCGGCTCATCCATCAACAGGATGCGCGGGTTCGACAGCAGGGCGCGACCAATCGCAACGCGCTGCTTTTCACCGCCCGAGAGCGTAGCGGGCTTGCGCGCAAGTACTGGTCCAATACCGAGCAGGGCCACGACTTGCTGCATCGACAGTGAGCGCGTGCCCGCGCGCCGCGCGCCGTAGAGCAGGTTTTGCCGCACCGTCATGTGCGGAAACAGCAGGCCATCCTGAAACACATAGCCCACACCACGCGCCTCGATGGGCACATTGATGCGGCGAGCGGCGTCGAACAATACGACGCCATCGACCACAATGCGGCCAGTGTCCGGCCGCAACAAACCCGCAAGCGCATTGACCACCGTACTCTTGCCAGAGCCGGAGCGGCCAAACAAGGCCAGCGTCGATGCATGGCTCGCAAACGCTGCTTCGATTCGTGCCCCCCCCGGCCAGTGCTTGCTGAGCTGGACTTCGACGCTCATGACGGTCGCACCCGCAAGCGCCGTGTCATCCACTCGGACAACATCAGCGCCCCCAGCGACAGCGTCACTGACAACGCACACAAGCGCAAAATGGCCGCGTCGCCATCCGGGCTTTGCGTCAGGTTGTAGATCGCCAACGGCAACGTCTGGGTCTCACCCGGGATGCTGGAGACAAACGTGATGGTGGCGCCGAACTCGCCGAGCGCGCGCGCAAAGGCCAACGCCGTACCTGCCAACAGGCCGGGCAATGCAAGTGGCAGCGTCACGCTCATCAGCACGCGCCAGCGACCGGCACCGAGCGTGCGGGCCGCCAGTTCAAGACGCGGATCAATCGCCTCCAGCGCCAGTTGGATCGCCCGCACCATCAGGGGAAAACCCATGACACCCGCAGCCAGCGCAGCGCCGGTCCAGCGAAATGCGAATGTCAGGCCCAACGCCTCCTCAAAGACTTTCCCCAACGGCCCTTGACGGCCAAATGCAAGCAGCAGGAAATAGCCGGTCACCACCGGTGGCAATACCAGCGGCAAATGCACGATGGCATCAAACAACGCCTTGCCAGGAAAGACCGTGCGCGCCAGGATCAACGCTGCCGCGATGGCGAACGGCAGACTGAAGGCGGCGCCAACAGCAGCGACCTTCAGACTCAACAGAATGATCGCGACTTCATCAGCGGAGAGCATCCAGCGATTATCGCGCAGGCGCGCGATGCTGATTCAAGGCAGTGTGATGAACCCGTGCCGCACCCAAACGGCGCGCGCAGCCGTACCGCCCAGAAAATCGAGCAGCGCCTGTACCGCCGGCTCAAGCCGTCCCTTCACCACTGCCACCGGATAGAGCACCGGCGGATGCAGCGTGGCGGCAAACGTATCGAGCACGCGCACCCGCGGCTCGGCCTTTGCATCGGTCGCGTAGACGATGCCCAGCAGCGCTTCACCGCGCGCCACCAAGGCCAGCGCGGCGCGCACATTCTCGGAGCGGGTCAGCGATTTTTCGACCTCGTGCCACACGCCCAGATTGGTGAGCGCCGCGCGCGCGTATTTGCCGGCCGGCACCACGTCCGGATTGGCCAGCGCGAGGCGGTGGCCCTGCAGAGCCTGCACAAGCGCGAACTTCGGCGCGATCTTCAGCTGCACGCTGCCCGCATTGGACGCTGCCGCAGATGAAGCTGCAGGGGCGATCAGCACCAGAGTGTTGCCCACCAGATTGCGCCGCGTGCCTGGCGCCAGCAAGCCCCTTTGTGCCGCGTAGTCCATCCACTCCACATCGGCAGAAACGAACAAGTCGGCCGGCGCACCGCGTTCGATTTGTTTCGCCAGCGCACTGCTGGCCGCGTAGGAGACGCGCACCCGGTGGCCGCTGTGAGCACTGAACGTCTTGACGTTTTCGTTGAGCGCCTCGTTCAGGCTGGCGGCGGCGAAGATGGTCAGGTTCGCGGCGGCGGCAACGCGGCAGCAGCAAAGCAATAGCAAAAGCAAAAGTGCGATGAGCACACCAGCCAGAGAACCTTGGGGGGAGCGAATATTATTCATGCACAAGCCCGAAGTCGTTGTGTACCAACAGTCTTTTGGTTCAGGTAAGGAGCGTGCGAAGAAAGGATGCCTGCCGGCATCTGGTCGGGCGCACCTTCAAATCATTGTGATCGTCTCAACGGCATAAAGCCCGTGCTGGTTTGTCCGGTTTCAACTACGATACAGCCAAGCGTCATGATTCGACCAACGGATATTTGCCGGCGGAATAGATCACCACATCCGGGTGTTTGGCGATTGCGTATCCTTTGTGGCCACCCGTTGCCGCGCTCATGACTTCTTCAACTCCATTTTTAACGCTTCTTTGAACGTATTTTCAACTTTTCCCCACCCCCACCCCGTCCATTAATAGAGGTTTCTTCATGCGCCACTCTCTCAACTCTG
>JANLTL010000110.1:0-3152 GCA_031362905.1 Burkholderiales bacterium
CTCTACCTTGCCGGCATCGTGCCCGGCGGCGTGCTGGTGTTGCTGTTCATGCTTACGGTGGTGATCTGCTGCCTGATCAAGCCGGCCTGGGGCGGGCAGAAGTTCAACGCCACGTGGGCGGAGCGCATTGCCAGCCTGCCGCACCTGGTGCCGCCGATCGGCATCTTCCTGGTGGTGGTCGGTTCGATCTACGGCGGCATTGCCACGCCGACCGAAGCCGCGTCGCTCGGCGTGGTGGCCTCGCTGTTCCTCGCATGGTGGGCCGGCAAACTCTCGTTCGCGATGTTGAAGGAAGCGATTGAAGGCACGATGCGCTCGACCGCGATGGTGATGCTGATCGTGGTGGCGGCCTACTTCCTTAACTTCATCATCTCGGCGATTGGCCTGACCACCCAACTGACTTCGTTCATCGAACAGCTTGGCCTCACGCCGATGATGATGCTGTTTGCCGTGATCGTGTTTTACGTGGTGCTCGGCTGCTTCATGGAGACGCTGTCGATGATGATCACCACGATCCCGATCATCGCACCGGTGATGTTCAAGCTCGGGTTCGACCCGGTCTGGTTCGGCATCGTCGTGATCGTGCTGATTGAAACCGCGCTGGTCACGCCGCCGGTGGGGCTGAATCTTTTCGTGGTTCAAAACCTGCGCAAGAGCGGCTCGCTCAATGATGTGATCATTGGCACGCTGCCGTTTGTGGTGGCGTTGTTTGTGATTCTTGGTTTGCTCGCAGCGTTTCCGGAGCTCGCGCTGTGGTTGCCGCGGGTGGTGGGATAGCCACGGATACGCGGGAGACTTCTGGTAGTTTCGGGTGGTCTCTGACGGGCGCAGGTGCGCCAACCGTTGGATTGGAGGGTCGTCATGCAACGCAGAGCCGCATTTGCAACACTCGCAATGGCCGCGCTTCTCGGGGCCAGTCACTTGCGCCCCGCAAGCGCCGCGTCGAAAGACGAAATCGACGCCAAGGTGACACAAGCCGTCGAAGATTTCTACAAACAGACCAGCGCCGGCAAGACGCTCGCGCAGAAAGCGGCGGGCATGCTGGTCTTCCCGGAAGTGATCAAGGCCGGCATCGGCATCGGCGGCGAATACGGCGAAGGTGCGCTGGTGATCAAGGGCAAACCAGCGGCCTACTACAGCACTGCGGCAGCGTCGATCGGCTTTCAGCTCGGTGCGCAAGTCAAGTCGCAGGTCATCCTGTTCATGCATCCCAAGGTGCTCGCCGACTTTCGCAAAAGCCAGGGCTGGAAGGCCGGCGTGGACGGCAGCGTCGCCCTTGCCACACTGGGTGCCGGCGGCGAAATCAGCACCGATACCATCAGGGAGCCGATCATCGGTTTCATCTTCTCGAACAAGGGGTTGATGTACAACCTCACGTTTGAGGGCTCGAAGATCACGAAGCTTGAACGCTAGGTGGGTTTCATCACGACGCTTTTGAATGCGCTGCGCAAATACTATGCGCGCGCGGCGCAAACGTCGTGAACGCATCCGCGCAGCCAGCGATGCGCGGTATCTCCATCCATGCGCGGATGCCAGAGCATTGAAACGGTAAATTCCGGCGTGGTGACGGGCAGGGGAAAACTGAACATTCCTGCGCGCATGGTTTCAGTGTGCCGTGCGGGGACAGTGGCAATCAGATCTGAGGCGCGTGCAAAAACCAGCGCCGCAGAAAAGCCGCCCACGATCGTGGCCATCTCCCGTTCCAGTCCCAAAGGCTTCAATGCCTCGTCCACTCGCCCTTGATCACTGCTCTGCCGCGAGACGAGAATGTGTTTACCTGACGCATAACGCGAGGGTGTGATCTCGCCCTTGCTCAGCGGATGTGCGGTGCGCACGGCGCCAATATAGCGGTCGCGGAACAAAGCCCGCGTACGCACCTCCGGGCCCGTCGTGTCATCGACGACGCCCGTTTCGAGATCGACGGCACCATCGCGCAGCGGCGCCCTGTCCTTATCGACCTTCTGTACGAAACGCAGCCGCACGCCGGGGGCTTCCTTGCTGATGCGAGCTACCAGGCCCGGCCCAAAATTTTCCACAAAACCGTCTCTGGTGCGTATCGTGAAGGTTTGGACCAGCAGCTTGAGATTGAGTGTCTTGGCAGGGCGGAGGACCGCTTGTGAGTCCTGCACCAGTTGACCAACTTTTTCGCGAAGCTCGATGGCTCGCGGGGTGGGCACGAGGCCACGTCCGGCCCTTACCAGCAGAGGGTCGCCCGTCGTTTCGCGCAAACGCGCCAGCGCCCGGCTCATGGCTGAGGGACTCAGCCGCAACCGTCTGGCGGCGCGCGCTACGCTGCCCTCCGCGAGCAGCACATCGAGGACAAAGAGCAGGTTGAGATCGGGTTTCGGCATGCTTCGACCATAGCGCATTTTGATCCTGGTGTGGCGTTGGACGCACGAATAAAGTGTAAACAGCGCGTCTTCCGCCTTGTGGACAACTTGCCTATCCTTCAGGCACTCGTTTTAACCGAGTGCATCCGCACCCCACTGAAAGGGAAGTCATGTTGAAGAACTCGCTGGAAAAGTTTACCGAAGGCGTCGGCTCGATTTGGGGGCCGCTTACATCCACATTGGCCGCCGCTTGCCGCCAGCATATGGAAGCTCTCGTGAAAGCGCCGCCTACGGAAGCGTGGTTGGCGGCATTGCACCGTGATGCTTCGGCCTACACCGAAATGTACCGCGACCCGACGCGTGGGTTCGTGCTGCTGGCGCATACCGAACCTCAAGGGCTTTATCGGCCGCCCCATGACCACGGCAGGGGATGGGTCATCTACGCGATCCAGCAGGGCGAAATCGAGATGGGCACCTATGCGCGGATTGAGGATGCGGACGGCAGTGCAAAGCTGGTGAAAAGAAATTCGACGCTGGTGCGTGCCGGACAGGCCCAAGTGTATTTACCCGGAGACATTCACGACACGCTGTGCATTACCGGGCCCGCGCTGTTGTTTCGCTTTACCGAGCGTGATTTGAAGAAGGAGGACAAGGAAGAGCACAGGGTGACCAGATATGTTGAGCGGGACGGCGCATGGATCCCCGGCGGAGCGTGACCATGGCCTTTGTTCAACATGGGACGCCATTTGGCGCCGCCCTGCATCGCTTTCCGGGGGCCTCCAAGGCACACGACTGGCCAAGGCGCGCGCAGGAAGAAGACGG
>JANLTL010000119.1:0-7567 GCA_031362905.1 Burkholderiales bacterium
TTGCAGCATGGCACCAACACCATGGGCGACCTGATCCACATGCTGCAGGCGGTCTCGCAAACCGACACCTCGCCCGTCGTGCGCGTGGCGTGGAATGATGCTGCCGTGATCATGAAGGCGCTCGACTTGGGCGCCATGAGCGTCATTGTGCCGATGGTCAGCACCGCCGAAGAAGCCGCGCGTGCGGTGGCAGCTTGCCGTTACCCGCCGGTGGGCATGCGCTCTTCTGGGCCGATTCGCGGCATTCAGTATGCGGGACCAGATTACCTCGCGTGCGCCAATGACGAGATCGTCGTCATTGCCATGGTGGAAACCAAAGAAGGTCTCGACAACCTTGACGCGATTTGCGCGACGCCCGGCCTCGACGCCATTTACATCGGCCCCTCCGACCTCTCGTTCGCCCTCGGCCTTCCGCCCAAGATGGACAACACCGACCCGCTGCACCTGGCCACCTGCGACAAGATTCGCGACACCGCACACAAGCACGGCAAGAAAGCCTGCATGCACACCATGAGCGCAACGTTTGCGGCAGGTGCGTTGAAGCGCGGCTTTGATCTGGTGATGCTGACGTCGGACATTAGTTGCATGATCGCGGGAGCGAAGAAGCAGTTGGATGACTTGAAGGCGGCGCGGTAATAGCGCTGGGGGCTGCTGCCATTGGCAAGCCGGTCAGCCTTACGGTCCAACATGGGGTACCCGCAGCGTAGCGCTTGTGACGCCGCGCAGCGGGTGGCGCCGCCAGCAGAGGATCACTCCACCAGCGGCTTCGCGCAACGATTCAGACCGTGCCGCTGGTTTGCGGGTTGAGGCGCTCGCTTTTGTCGAACAGCTTGTTGAGCGCACTCACGTAGGCGCGGGCGGATGCGACGATCACGTCGGTGTCGGCACCGACGCCGTTGACGATGCGTCCGGCGCGCGCCAGGCGCACCGTCACTTCACCTTGCGAGTCGGTGCCCTGGGTGACGGCGTTGACCGAGTACAGCACCAGTTCTGCCTCGCTCTTGGCAATCGATTCAATCGCCTTGAAGGTCGCATCGACCGGGCCCGAGCCATTGGCCTGCGCGCTCTTCTCGGTGCCGGCCTCGGTCAGAGTGACGGTAGCCGTCGGCGACTCTCCCATCTCGGAAGCCTGCTTCATCGAGATCAGCTTGTAGTGTTCGGTTGCGTCGTGCTGGTCGGCAAACAGCATCTGGATGTCTTCGTCAAAAATATCGGCCTTTTTGTCGGCGAGGTCCTTGAACTTGGCGAAGGACTCATTGAGTTGCGTTTCGGAATCGAGCTCGATGCCGAGTTGCTCCAGACGCTGGCGGAAGGCATTGCGGCCTGATAGTTTGCCGAGCACGATCTTGTTGGCGCTCCAGCCCACGTCTTCGGCACGCATGATTTCGTAGGTGTCGCGCGCCTTGAGCACGCCGTCCTGGTGAATGCCCGAGGCATGGGCGAAGGCGTTGGCGCCGACCACTGCCTTGTTTGGTTGCACCACAAAGCCGGTGATCTGCGACACCAGGCGCGAGATCGGCACGATCTGGCTGGCGTCAATGCGCGTCTGCAGCTTGAAGAAGTCGCTCCTCGTTTTCACCGCCATCACGATTTCTTCGAGCGAAGTATTGCCGGCGCGCTCGCCCAGGCCATTGATGGTGCATTCGACCTGGCGCACGCCGCCCATCGTCACGGCAGCAAGCGAATTGGCCACCGCCATGCCGAGGTCGTTGTGGCAATGCGCCGACCAGATCGCCTTGTCGCTGTTGGGGATGCGCGTGCGCAGGGTCTTGAAAAACTCGCCGTACAACTCGGGCACCGCGTAGCCGACGGTGTCGGGCACGTTGATGGTGGTCGCGCCCTCTTTGATCACCGCTTCGATAATGCGGCACAGAAAGTCCATGTCGGAGCGATAGCCATCTTCGGGGGAAAACTCGACATCCGGGCAGGCATTGCGCGCATAGCGCACTGACTGTTTGGCCTGCTCGAACACCTGATCCGGTGTCATGCGCAATTTCTTTTCCATGTGCAACGCGCTGGTGGCGATGAAGGTGTGGACGCGCCACGATTTGGCGCCCTTCAAGGCATCGATGCCGCGCTGGATGTCGCGGTCGTTGGCGCGGCACAGGCCGGCGATGGTCGAGTCCTTGATGGTGTTGGCGATCGCCTTGACGGCTTCAAAGTCGCCATTGCTCGACGCGGGAAAACCCGCCTCGATCACGTCGACCTTCATTTTCTCGAGCAGGCGCGCAATGCGCATTTTTTCTTCTTTGGTCATCGACGCGCCGGGGCTTTGCTCGCCATCTCGCAACGTGGTGTCGAAAATGATCAAGCGGTCGGAGGCTGAAGCGGCGGCGGTAGTTGAGGTCATGGTGTTACTCCTTGAAATATTGATTGCAGGTCAAACGCGAAGGATGGACTGAAGTCTGTAGGGAGAGTTTGGGGGCGGAATGCAAATCGCATTCGCACTGTGCGATTAATTTTTAGGGAGGGTCAGCGCTGAAGTCATCGGGCGGACATAGGGCCTTGCGGCACTCTATGCGCGTGGGTCCTGCCCGGATTGTGAGGGGGTTTTTAGCGCGCGGGGCGCAGCAGCAGGCCGGGGAGAATCAGGCCGCTGACGGGTGCAGTGAAGGCGTTCGCGCAAAGGCGCGCGACGGGTGCAACGATGGCAGGGAGGGGGGAATTAGAACGGGCCATGGACACAAATATAGCGGCTTTCTCCATGAGGCGCAAGCAAGGTGTTGTTTTTGCTTGTATTGCCGCGCTTGCCGGTACGGCCGACGGTGTGGCTGTCGGACTTGCTGGCCCGCCAATCAGCGGTCTGCTTGCGCGTCGGCAAGCGCCTGATATCTCTCTGCCTGACGGAAATTGGCCCTGACGTCGGGCGCGCCATCCCGGTAGATCGTTGCCAGCAGCCGCGACGAGGGGCCATGCCCGGTCGATGAGGCATATCGCAACAAGGCCAAGGCCTGAATGGTTTCGCCTGTGTTGCGCAGGGCGAGCGCACGCTTGTAGACCTCGGCAGGTGCGGTGGCGGCGGCGATTCTTTCCGCAGTCAGGTTCGCAATATTCTCCCGCTCCGCCGCGCTGCGTTCTGCCCGTACCCTGTCGCCGGCGGCCCTGTCGGCGGCGGCCCTGTCGGCGGCGGCCTTGTTGGCCGCAGCCGCGTCTGCCGCGCGGGTATCCAGGGCTGCGCTGTCAGAGGCGCGCTTGCCCGCCCCGGCTTTGTCCGCTGCGGCATTGTCTGCGGTGCGTTTATCGAGTGCCGCCTTTTGGGCAGCCAGTTTTTCTGCCGCCGCCTTTTCGACGCGTGCTTTTTCGGCGCGTGCCTTCTCGGTACGCGCTTTTGCAACTCGCGCTCTTTCAAGCAACGCTGTTTCGGCTCGCGCTTTATCGATTTGCGCTTTGTCGGCTCGGGCTGCTTCGGCTCGGGCTGTTTCGGCCCGTGCGGCTTCGGCCCGTACAGCCTCGGCGCGCGATGCGTCGCCCGGTGCGGCTTCGGCCCACGCTCTGCCGACCGTCGCCTTGTCGCCTGTAGTCGGGTTTGCCGCAGATTTGGCGGGCTGGGCGCTTTGCGCCGGCGTCGGCCCGGCAGCAGCTTTAGACTCGGCCAATTTCGTGTCTGCGGCCTGTTGCGCGACCAGGCGCGATGCCTGCTCTGCTGCAGCCTTTGCGGCGGCGCGCTGCACGATTGCCGCCTTTTCAGATGCAGCTTTTTCCGCCGCCAGTTCGTCCGCGCGCAACTTGTCCATTGCGAATTTCTCAGCGGCTACTTTTTCTGCCGCTTTTTCCGTGGCTGCTTTTTCCATCGCCGCTTTTTCCGTGGCTGCTTTTTCCGTGGCTGCTTTTTCCGTCGCTGCTTTTTCCGTCGCTGCTTTTTCTGCTGTCGCCTTTTCCACGGCCAATCTGGCAGCAGCTTTTTCTTCGGCTGGCGCCTGTGCTGTCTGCCCGGAATGCAGTCGCGCAGTCGCATTGCGCGCTTTTTCCTCTTCGCCCTTGCCGGCCGCAACCCCCGGAGCTGCCGCCCCTGGCGTTGTGCGCAAGGCGGAAGGCTCGGATGCGGCCATGATCTGTTTGGAATAATGGCCCGGCGCGGGATTGGCACCCGGGCGATGCGTCAGGGCCATGCCCATCAGAATCAGCGCGAATACAAAGCACGCCATCCCGGGTGCGGTGGCCATCAGCCATAACTTTGGACCGCTCTGGCCCTGCTGGGCCTGCAGTTGAAAGGCGCGGTCCGCGCCGAGCAGGAACAAGGCAAATCCCAGCGCACAGAGCGCAAGAACACCGGCAAAAGCTGCGGTGATGATGGACTGCCGGTTGGCAAGCTGCTTGAGGTTGGCAACCGCATCAATCGCCTGGGCGCGCAACATGGATTTGTGCAGCGGGTCGGTGGTGTCGCCAAGCAGGCGGTTCACCACTTCCTGATCTTGCGGGCCAAACGGCACGTTGCGTAGCGCATCGCCCATGATCCACGCGGCGAAGGCCAGGCTCACGCAGACGATCACGATCGCGCTGGCGATTACCCACCGCTTTTGTATTGCGCTAAACCCGATGTAGCTCGTGGCCATGTTGCCTTCCGCCCTTCTGCTGGAAACCCGATTCACCCATCACGCGCTGTGGCCCTCACCGCCATACGGGGAGATACGGAGAGATACGGAGAGGGCGGCACCTTGGCAAGAAACTGCCAGCGTGCCATGGCTGTGAGTGCGAGCATACCGCGACGGTTCCTGCTATGGCAGGGCAAAATTGTTGCGCCGGGAGAAAATTGCGGCACAATTTGTAACAGGGCGGTAAAAAATCACGGTTTTTCGATCACTAGTGCCACGTTGATGCACTCCCGGCCGCTACTTCGCCTTGGTACTGATCCCGCTGGGGTTGATCCCGTCGCAGTTTATTTCGTTCACGGAGCCTTCCTGAATGCAGCAAACCATCCTGATCGCCGTGCTTGCCACCATGGTGTACGCGGTGTCGCTGGATCTTCGGATCGACGATTTTCGCTATGTCGCACGCCATCCGTTGGCGGTGGGCATCGGGCTCGCGGCGCAATTCGTGCTGTTGCCGCTGGCGACGCTCGGCGTCACGCTGCTGCTCGACCTGCCGGCGCCGGTCGAGGCGGCGATGCTGTTGGTGTCGGCCGGCCCGGGCGGGGCCAGCTCGAACGTGATCACGCACCTGGGGCGCGGCAACCTTGCGCTGTCATTGTCGATCTCGGCGGTGTCCAACGTGCTCGCGCTGATCTTCACGCCACTCAATTTTTCGCTGATGATCGCGGCCAATCCGGCCACTGCCGGCTGGATGCGCTCGATTGCGGTCGATCCGAAAGACCTGATCGTGAGTCTGGTGATGCTGCTCGCCGTACCGATGACGGCGGCGCTGCTTACCTCGCGTCTGGCGCCGCGCGTGACGGCGCGAATCCAGAAACCGCTGGAGCGCTTTGCGGTATTCGCGCTGATCGCTTTCATCGTCATTGCGGTGGCAGCGCAATGGAAGACGTTTTTGATCGCGCTGGTCACGGTGTTTCCATTGGTGGTCGCACACAACGCGCTCGGTCTCGGGCTCGGCTGGGGTGCATCGACGCTGGCCAAGCTCAATGTGGCCGACCGGCGTGCGGTGACCATTGAGGGCGGCATGCAAAATTCAGGACTGGCGCTCGGCATCATCGCCGCGCAGTTTTCGTCCAACGTCGAGATGGTCAGCGTCGCCGGGCTCTGGGGCATCTGGCATTTGATCTCGGGTGGCACGCTGGCGTTCTTTTGGTCGCGTACCAGTGGCAGTGCACCTCGTGCTTGATCTGAAACGAGTGGGTGCGGATTGCGGTGGCCTTGGAGAGTGCACAACCAGCGTATGCCACACTGCGCTCTGCCGACTTGCCTGTCAGACGCCTGATTCGTCCGGAGCAGCCGGTTTTTTGATGATCTCGGTACGCTTGCCGCGCGCGCGATTCCAAATCCAGATCACGTAGCCCGACAGGCCATAGGCGCAAAATAAAATGAACAGCGCCCACGGCGGATTAAGTGCCACCGCTGCATAGCCTGCCAACACCAGCGCTGGCAGCACTACAAAGGGCACCGAGCGGCGCGCGTTGAATTCCTTGAAGCTGTAGAAGGGCAGGTTGGTCACCATGGTGACGCCGGCGAATACCGTGATGCCCCAGGCCACCCATGCCACCAGGCGCACATTCTGTTCTGTCTCGGGCATGCCGGTATCGACCATCACCCAGATGAAGCCCGCCACCAGGGCCGCAGCGGCCGGGCTGGGGATGCCCTGAAAGTAGCGCTTGTCGACGATGCCGATGTTGGTATTGAAGCGCGCCAGGCGCATCGCCGCACCGGCGCAGTAGATGAAGGCTGCAACCCAGCCGGCGCGGCCGAGATCCTTGAGTGCCCACTCGTACATGATGAGCGCTGGCGCCGCGCCGAAGCTCACCATGTCGGCAAGGCTGTCGAGCTGCTCGCCAAATTCGGACTGCGTGTGCGTCATGCGCGCGACACGGCCATCCATGCCGTCAAGCACCATGGCGTAAAAGATGAACATCGCGGCCTGCTCGAAGCTGCCGTTCATGCCCTGCACGATGGCATAGAAGGCGCAAAACAGCGCGGCCAACGTGATCGAATTGGGCAGCAGGTAAATCCCGCGCTTGCGCAATTCGGGGTTCATCAGGCCACGGCGGGGTTTGTCCATGCTATTTCTTGGCTTCAGCGTCTTTGAGGCGGTCGGCGCCCTGCGTCATCGCGCTCTCGACACCCGTGGTGGCTTTGTCGACGGTTTGCTTGGGGATGTTGCCGATGTCCTTCGCCGCCTTCGATTCGGGTACCTTGTCACCACACGCGGCGAGCACCATCAATGCAGCACTGACGATGGCCAAGACGATTGCGGATTTCATGTTGCTCCCTCTTGCATTGACACAACGGCATTATGCCGCAGCCCGCTCCAGATGCGGCTCTTGGCAGATATGCCTTGGAGAGGGGCTTGCACCAAGGGTTTCGTGGCTATGCTTGATTGACAGCCCAGAATGCGCAATGCCCACCCGAATTTTGTAAATCGGAGCGGGCATTGCGGCGGTTTGCAAGAAGAATCGCTCTTGCGGACGAAACTTGCTTCGATCAGTTGCGGGTCTGATCGACCAACTTGTTCTTCTTGATCCAGGGCATCATGCCGCGCAGCTTTTCGCCGACGATCTCGATCGAATGCTCGGAGCTCAAGCGGCGGCGCGACAACAGGGTCGGCGCGCCGGCGCGGTTTTCCAGGATGAAGTTCTTGGCGTACTCGCCGGTCTGGATGTCCTTGAGGATCTCTTTCATCACCTTCTTGGTTTCTTCGGTGATGATGCGCGGGCCCGATACGTACTCGCCATACTCGGCGTTGTTGGAGATCGAGTAGTTCATGTTGGCGATGCCGCCTTCGTAGATCAGGTCGACGATCAATTTGAGCTCGTGCAGGCACTCGAAGTAGGCCATCTCGGGTGCGTAGCCAGCCTCGACCAGGGTCTCGTAACCGGCCTTGATGAGCTCGACCGTGCCGCCGCACAACACGGCCTGCTCGCCAAAGAGGTCAGTCTCGGTCTCTTCACGGAAGTTGGTTT
>JANLTL010000146.1:0-3327 GCA_031362905.1 Burkholderiales bacterium
CTCTACCCGCAGGAATGGCGACTGCTGCGCGCAGGCCTCGTCACCTTCTGTTTCCAGCACTTCGCGCCAGCCCCGGCATTGCTGCAGGCTTGCCTCGACGCCCGCGTGACCGCAATTGCGTTTGAAACGGTCGGCCAATCGAGTGGACTGCCGATCCTCAAACCCATGTCCGAAATCGCCGGACGCCTGTCGCTGCAAGTGGCCATGTGGGCGCTCCAGAATGCCAACGGCGGCTCGGGCGTGCTGCTGCAAGGCACACCCTCAGTCGCTCCCGGCAAAATCGTCATCATCGGTGCCGGTGCATCCGGTGCCAACGCCGCGCATGTCGCCGCAAGCCTGGGCTGCCGCACCGTCGTGTTCGCGCGTTCGCGCCGGCGCCTCGACCTGCTCGATCTGACCTATCCGGGCCGGCTGACGACGCACCTCTACGATGACGTCACGCTGGCACGCGAGATCGCCGATGCCGATGTGGCAATCGGCGCGGTACTCAACCCGGGACAGACCAGCCCGACCCTGATCACGCGCGCCATGTTGCGCAGCATGCGGCCGGGCTCGGTGTTCGTTGATATCGGCATCGACCAGAAAGGCATCGCTGAGACCTCACGCCCGACATCGCATTCGGCACCGCTGTTTGTCCAAGAAGGCGTGCTGCATTATTGCGTGCCCAACATGCCGGCTGCGGTCGCCCGCAGCGCGACGCTGGCGCTCGCCCGGGCCACCTTGCCATACGTGAAAGCCTTGTGTACCAACGGTTTCCGGGATGCCATCATTGCCGACCCACAATTGCTCGAGGGTGTGCAGTTGCATGACGGTCGCGTCGTCCATGCCCATCTGGCACGCGACACCGGGCGCGATTTCTCACCGCTGATCACGGCATAGCCAGTGCGGCGCAGACCAACGTTCCTGCAATCGCGCTATCATGAATTTCGACTAGCGTGCGCCGCGTGAACAAGCAAGAAACTTGCAACGGTAGCGGCACCACAACAACCGGAGAAAACATGATGGCTCGCATCGCACATCTGGCCACTTGCTTGGTGCTGGCCTTTGCCTCCGGCCTCGCCTGGCCGCAGGCGTGGCCATCCAAGCCGATTCGCATGATCATCCCTTACACCCCCGGCGGCTTCACCGACAACATGGCGCGCGGCGTCGGTGAACCACTCGGCCGGGCGCTCGGCCAGACGGTGATTTTCGAGAACAAGCCCGGTGCCAACAGCATCCTCGGCGCCGACATGACGGCCAAGGCCGCACCGGACGGCTACACGCTGGTCACCGTAATCGCCGCGCATTCCGCCAATGCCACCCTGTATCCGAAGCTGCCCTTCGACGTCGTCAAGGACTTCACCCCGGTGTCGCTCACGGCGATCGCGCCGCTGATTCTTGTGGCGACCAATGACTTCCCGGCCAGAACCGTGGGCGAGTTCATCGCCTACGCCAAGGCCAACCCGGGCAAGATCAACTATGGTTCGTCCGGCAATGGCGCGGCGGCACACCTCACCATGGAATACCTGATGAACATCACCGGTACCAAAATGCAGCACGTACCCTACAAGGGCACCGCACCCGCGCTCACTGACTTGATCGGCGGCCAGATCGGCGTGATGTTCGACGTTCCGGCTTCGATGATGCAGCACGTCAAGGCGGGCAAGATCAGGGCACTCGGCGTCTCGTCTGAAAAGCGCGTCGCCAGCGCGCTCGAAGTACCCACCTTCTCCGAAGGCGGCATGCCGGGTTTTCTCTCAAGCTCCTGGTCGATGGTGCTCGCGCCGGCGGGCACGCCGCCGGAGATCATCAATCGCCTGTCGTCGGAGATTGCCAAAATCACACGTACCAGCGCGTTTCGTGAAAAGCTGGAGGGACAAGGCCTCATTCCGGTCGGCAATACCCCGGCAGAGGCAGCCGCGTTTCTCCGGGACGAAGTCACCAAATGGGGCAAGGTGATTCGCGACGCGAACGTGAAAGTCGAATAGGCGCCGCGCACGCTTGCGCGGCCTGACCTGCCGGCGACAAGCTCATTCAGCCTTCAGCCCCGCAGCCGCAATCGCCCGGCTCCATTGCTCTATTTCACTGGCGATGAAACCCGCCAGTGCCGCCGGGTTGCCGGCAATGATCTCGTTGCCGCTGGCCTGAATTTTTTCGCGATGTTGCGGGTTTTCCAGCGCCTTGACGGCGGCGCGATGCAACTTGTCGACGATCGCCGGCGCCAGGCCTGCTGGCCCGAGCAGCGCCACCCAGCCCGGATACTCGAGGCCACCGATGCCCGCCTCGGCAAAGGTCGGCACCTGCGGCATGCCTGACCAGCGGCTGCTGCGCCCGATCGCCAATGCCTTCACACTGCCCGCCTTCAATTGCCCCTGCACCGAGGCCACGTTGTAGAACGCGATCTGGATGCGGCCGGTAACCAGGTCGGGCACCAGTTGGTCCGCTCCCTTGTACGGCACATGCGTGATGTCGGCCCCGGTGCGCAGTCTGAACACGCTCGCCGCCAGGTGCTGGCTGGTGCCCACACCATTGGTGCCGTAGTTCAAGGTGCCGGGGTTTGCCTTAGACAGGCTGATCAACTCGGCCACCGAGTTGGCCGGCAATGACTGGTTCGCCACCAGCACCGACGGCACCATCGCCACCAGCGAAATCGGCGTGAAGTCCCGTTGCGGGTCGAACGGCGTGCTTTTGATCAACAATTTATTGATCGTCAACGAGGCGCTGGCCAGTATCAGCAAGTACCCATCGCCTGGTGCCTTGGCGGTCGCGTCCATGGCGATGTTGCCGCTGGCGCCGGCGCGGCTTTCTACCACCACGGCCGACCCGAGCGAGGCCGCCATGTCAGTCGCCATCAGGCGCGCAATCATGTCGGCGGCGCTGCCCGGCGGGAACGGCACCAGGATGCGAATCGGCCTGACCGGATAATCCTGCGCTACTGCTGTCAGCGGCAACGTGCCGACCGCGACCAGCAGCAGCCGGCACAGATGGCGCGAAATGCGGCGCGAAATGCGGCGCGAAATGCGGCGTGAAATGCGGCGCGAAATGCGGCGCGAAATACGGCGCGAAATACGGCGCGGCGCCTCCCGAACAATCCCGTGCGAAATGGTGCGCGAGATGAAGTACCAAATACGCTGCGACAGTCCCGTGAGAATCGTCATTCGGATGAACTCCCGCCAGAGAGGGCAAAACGCCGGCGCCGCACCTGCCAAGCTCAAGCCCTGCCTGGCAACTCCGCCGTCGCATGCCCCTGAATCGACAACTCGCCGTCCTGATTGTTGCCGATCAGCGCAAACTCGACCAGCTTCTTGCCGTCCTTCACGTATTTCTTGGTGACGCTGCCGTCGATGT
>JANLTL010000178.1:0-3864 GCA_031362905.1 Burkholderiales bacterium
GGCTGCCGCCTGCGCATTTTTCTCCACCTGCAACTGCTCAACCTTGTTGCGATAGCTGTAGCGCTTGACACGAGCCTGCCCCGTGTCGATGACGAAGCGAATGCCCGGGACAGTGAGCGAGGTTTCGGCGACATTGGTCGCCAGAACGATGCGGCGCCGGTTGCCGGAGGGCTTGAAGACGCGCTCCTGCTCTTCGACCGAGAGGCGGGCAAACAGCGGCAGGATGTCAGGGATCGCCGAAGAGCCGCGTGCCGCGCCCCGTGCGAAATGATGCTTGCGCAGCGCTTCTGCGGCTTCACGAATTTCGCGCTCGCCCGGCAGGAAAATCAGAATGTCTCCCGACCCCGCGATGATGGCTTCATCAACCGCCTCGACTACGGCGTCGACCTCATCCTCGGCGTCGCTCTCGTCCACCGCCTTGCCCCACGGCCGGTAACGCATCTCGACCGGGTACAAGCGGCCTGACACTTCGATCACTGGCGCCGGCTTCCCAAGCGATCCGAAGTGTGCAGCGAAACGTTGCGCATCAATCGTCGCCGATGTGATGATGATTTTCAGGTCAGGCCGCTTGGGGAGCAGCTGACGCAAGTAGCCGAGCAGAAAGTCGATGTTGAGCGAGCGCTCGTGCGCCTCGTCGATGATGATGGTGTCGTACGCCGATAACAACTGGTCGGTTTGGGTCTCGGCAAGCAGGATGCCATCAGTCATCAGCTTGATGTAGGCATCGCGGCTGACGCGCTCGGTGAAACGGATCTTGTAGCCGACTGCTTGTCCGAGTTCGGTGCGCAACTCCTGCGCGATGCGCGCGGCGGTAGCGCGCGCAGCGATGCGGCGTGGCTGCGTGTGGCCAATCAGGCCGGCGATGCCGCGCCCGGCTTCGAGGCAAATTTTCGGCAGCTGCGTGGTCTTGCCCGAACCGGTCTCGCCGCAGACGATGATGACTTGATGCGCTTTGAGCGCGGCGGATATTTCATCGCGCCGGCCCGAGACCGGCAATTCCTCCGGGTAGTCGATGCGCGGCAGGCGGGCGCGGCGGGCGGCCAATAGATCGGGCTGGAATTTGGCCAAGTTGCGGCAATACAAGACTGGGAAAGGCGGCGAGTGTAGCAGCGCTTTAACCCACTCTGCGGCACCATTCTTTCATCAAGTGAATTCTGAAAATGTTCAGCCGGCTTAGGTCAAGAATGGCTCCGCAAGCGGCTCTCCTCGCACTGTCTGATGCTTAGCGTTGGTGGAAGCCAATTTCCGTAGCTTCTCGAATTCAACAGCGTGTCATTGAAGACTATCGCTCCAGCCCGCATACGCGCCCTCGACATGCTGCCGGTAGCGCAAGTCATCCTCAGCGGCCAGCACATGTTGATCGTAAACGTCACCTACCACACACATTTCCGACGGGCCGCAATATTGGCCATGAATCGCAGTTTGAATCGCGATTGGCGAGAGCCGGTCATCGCGTGATGAGAGAAACAGACGTCGATTTTCCGAATTGCCAGCATTCACGCTGACCTCCAGCGGGCGCATCAGGCTCCTGTGAGCAATCGCAGCGCATCCTCCACCCGCTTCAGGTGATTGCGTGACAAGGTGGCAAGCGGCTTGGTACCAATAAAGCGCTGGTTCGAAATCGCGCGCACCTGATCGATCAACAGGTCAGTCGCTTCCTTAAGGCCCGCGCCCTTGGGCAAACTGACTCTGAGGGGAAATGCGTCGCCGAGTGCATCGGCATAAACCTGCGTGGTGCCCGGAATCACGATCGTGGTGGTGTGTCCCGCAGCATTGAGCAAATCAGTTTGCATCACCAGCGCCGGGCGGCCACGCTTGGCCGGCTCCTCTTTGAATGACTGCGGGTTGAAGTCGGCCTCCCAAATCTCGCCGCGCTTCAATTTAGGCAAGGCCGTCTCCCGCAGTGGCGTCCATGCCGTGCGCTTCGGCGTCAAAGCGCTCGCGCAGGGCATGGGACAAAAATGCGATACGTCCGGCGAGCATGCGCTGGTTCTTTTCTTCCAGCGCTTGGCGCAGATAGTCGGACTTCGACAAACCATGCGCAGCAGCCAATTGCTCGGCGGCAGCGGCCAGAGCGCGCTCGGCGCGAAAGGTGACAGCGACTTGGCTCATGATTATCAGATTACGTTTTTGAATACATTATTGTATTACCTTTTCGCTTCTCAACTATCCTGTTGCTGCCTGCACTACTTGCTCTCAGCAGGAATGCGTCCTTCATTCTCCTGAATTCATCCTTTGAAGCCCGTCGACACGTGATCGACGAATAATCCTGCGCCCGGCGCTCATCGCGGCCAGGCCCGGGCAGCCCCCTTTTGTCGCGAGGAATTTTGTCGCCTCGTACCCGGCTACAATTCCGCGTCGACTTGCCTGGCGTCACACGCCATTCGCTCTCTCTTCCCTTCATCCCCGATGCGCCCCGCCCACACCGCCAATTTCGTCACCTGGTTTCGCGCTGCCGCGCCGTGGATTCACGCGTTTCGCGGCAAGACCTTCGTGGTGGCCTTTGGCGGCGAGATGGTAGCGTCGGGTGCGGTCGAGTCCGTCGTGCAGGATGTCAACCTGCTCACCAGTCTCGGCATTCGCGTGGTGATCGTATGCGGCTCGCGCCCACAGATTGATGCGGCCCTCGCCGCGCGTGGCCTCACCAGCGAGAGCGCGCATGGCATTCGCATCACGCCACCAAACGTAATGGATTGCGTCAAGGAAGCCGTGGGCCGTTTGCGCATCGAGTTCGAGCAGCGCTTCTCGTTCGGGTTGCCCAATACGCCGATGGCGCAATCCGAAGGCGTGCGATTGATGAGCGGCAGCCTGCTCACGGCGCGTCCGGTCGGTGTGATTGAAGGTGTCGATTTCCAGTTTGCGGGCACGGTGCGTGATGTCGATGCCGAGACCATTCACCACGCCTTAAACAATGGCGACATTGTGTGCCTGACTCCGATCGGTTATTCGCCGACTGGCGAAGCCTTCAACCTGACCATGGAAGACGTGGCGGCGAGTGTGGCGGTTGCGCTCGACGCCGAGAAACTGATCTTCATGATCGATGCGGCCGGCCTGCCGCCCTTGCCCGGCCCGAAAACCAAGCGCACCCGCGCGCATGAAATTTCACGTGAGCTCTCTGCGGCTGAAGCCGAGCTGCTCTACAAGGCTGCCGCGCAGTCGCCCGAACTCGCCGGCATGAGCGACGAGACGCTACGTGCGCTGGACGCCACGGTGCGGGCATCGAAAGGCGGTGTAGCGCGCACGCATCTGATTCCGCGCGCAGTCGATGGCGCGCTCTTGATGGAGCTGTTCTCCTACAACGGTACCGGCAGCATGATTACCGAGGCAAGTCTGGAGACGCTGCGTGAAGCCACGATCGACGACGTGCGCGGCGTGCTCACACTGATTGAACCGCTCGAAACCGACGGCACCCTGGTGCGGCGTGGGCGCGAGAAGCTCGAAGCCGAGATCAATCAGTTCAGTGTGATTGACCACGACAACGTGATCGCCGGTTGCGCTGCGCTGTATCCGTTTGGCAAGGACGGCATGGCCGAGATGGCCTGCTTTGTTGTCTCGCCGGCGTTTCGCGGGCGCAACTATGGCGAGCAGTTGCTGGCGCGCATCGAGAGCCAGGCGCGGCACGCGCGCGTCAAGCGCCTGTTCGTGTTGACGACGCGCACCGCTCACTGGTTTATCGAACATGGCTTTGTCGAAGGCTCGCTCGACGAGTTGCCCGAAGCGCGGCAGAAGCTTTACAACTATCAGCGGCAGTCTAAAATTTTTATCAAGAAACTCTGAAACGGAAAACAGTCATGGCACGCATGGTCAATTGCATCAAGCTCGGCAAAGAAGGTGTAGGCATGGACTTCGCGCCCTACCCCGGCG
>JANLTL010000090.1:0-4817 GCA_031362905.1 Burkholderiales bacterium
GCCATCCGGCGGCGCCTTGGCGACGAAGTTTGCGCCGATCACGGTGCCGCCGCCCGGTTTTGACTCGACCAACACGCGCTGGCCCAATTCGGTACTCAGCCCATCTGCGAGCAGGCGCGCGACGATGTCGGAAGGGCCGCCCGCCGCGTAAGGGTTGATGATGCGGATCGGCTTGTCGGGCCAGGTCTGTGCCGATACAACTGGCACGGCAATCAGCACAACGAGGCTTACTGCAACTTGCAACCAACCACAGAGCTTGTTCATTTGGTTTCCTTGCGATTGATTTGATTGACGTCTGAGGAGGCGTCCGGTTCCTGTGAAATCCAGCCTTCCCCACCGGGCGGACGTTGCAGCATGGGGCGATGAAATATCTCGCCGAGAGCAGCGTAGTAGGGGCCGCCGAGGCGCGCGACCGGCCGCATCTTGATGCTGTCAATGCGGGTGCCGTCATACACTGTGGGCGAGACATGAAAGGCCACCACTTCGCCGATGTACAGCGTGTTGACACCGCGTCCCAGCACCACGGCCTGGTCGAGCCGGCACTCCATCTGCACGGGAGTGAGCGCGATGCGCGGCGGCTTGACCCGGTGCGACGGCAGCAACGGGATGTCGAGCGCCTCCGCCTCGCTGACATCGGGCGCGTAATCCGCGCCGCAGGCATGCATCAATTCCATGGTCTCTTCCGTGGCGACGTTAACGACAAACTCGCCTGACTCGCGAATATTGCGGGCGGTGTCCTTGATGGCGCCGGCGCGGGCGGCGATGTTCACGGCGATCATCGGAGGGCTGGTCGCTACATAGTTGTAGGAGCTGAAGGGCGCGGCATTCACACGGCCTTGCGCATCGACCGTAGTGATCCAGGCAATTGGCCGCGGCACCACGCAGCCAATCAGGAGGCGGAAAGCGGCGGCGGTATCGAGACCGTCGCCGTCGATCAGGATGAATTCGTCGGTGCTCACTGCGCGCGTCAATCGATCTGCATGCCCGAGCGCTTTACCACCCCGGCCCACTTCGCCATGTCGCTCTTGATCAGCGCGGCAAACTCCTGCGGCGACGACAGGCGCACTTCGATGCCGGCCTCCGCCATCTGCCGCGCCATCTCGGGCGTAGACATCGTCGCCGTGATGTCGGCATGCAGGCGTCCGATCACTTCCTTTGGCGTACCGGCCGGGGCCAGCACGCCGAGCCAGAGCGACAACTCGTAGTCGCCCATGCCGGCGGTTGCTGCAATCGGCGGTATGGCCGGCAACGCGGCGGAAGGCTTGCGCCCGGTCACACCTAATGCCCGCACCCGCCCGGTTTTGACATGCTCAACGAAATTCGAGGTGGTATCGAACATCATCGAGATGCGGCCACCGAGAAAATCAGTCATCGCAGGTGCGCTGCCTTTGTACGGCACGTGGATCAGATCCACCCCCGCAAGACTCTTGAACAGCTCGCCCGAAAGATGGCTGGTGGTGCCGTTGCCGGCTGAGGCAAAGTTGAGCAGGCCCGGGCTTTTGCGGGCCAGGGCGATCAGCTCGGCCACCGATGCCGCCTTGATGTCCGGATGCACCACCAACAGGTTGGCGGTGTTGTGTGTCAGCGTGACCGGCTCGAAGCTTCTCAACGGGTCGTAACGCAGTTTCTTGTAGAGCGCCGGGTTGATGGTCAGTGAACCCATGGTGGCGAATAGCAGGGTGTAACCATCCGGGGTGGCGCTCGCTACGGCCTCGGCACCAACGCCGCCGCCTGCGCCGCCACGATTGTCGATGGTCACCGGTTGCCCCAGCCGCTCGGCGAGCTTTTGCGCGAGGCTGCGCGCCATCAGGTCGGTGGCGCCGCCCACAGGAAACGGCACGACGAGGCGCACCGGTTTTTCCGGCCACCCAGCGTGCGCCGGAAGCATTCCACCGAAGGCCAGCAACAGCGCGCATGCGTGGAGACCACATGTGTGGCGCCCATATGCGCGGCGTACGAAGGTCGCGAACGTCACCTATCGCCCCTTGAACATCGGCGCACGCTTTTCCTTGAACGCAAGCTGCGCCTCCTTTGCGTCTTCGGTTTTTGAGATCTGCGCGGTCATGTCCTGCTCGTAGCGATAGCCGTCGCGCAGGCTCATGTCTTCGATCACGTTGAGGGTGTGCTTGCCCATGCGCGTCGAAACCGGGCTTTTCGAGGCGATGGTTTGCGCCAGTTCCATGGCGGCGGGCATCAACTCTTCCGGGGTAGTGCAGGCTTCGACGATGCCCAAACGGTAAAGCTCCGGCCCGGGCACCCGGTAGCCGGTCAGCATCATGCGGCGCAGCCGCGAATGGCTGAACAGGCGCATTGCATGGCGGCAACCACCCAACAGGCCGACATCAACCTCGGGCATGCCGAGGGAGCCTTTTTCGGAGGTCAGCAAAATGTCGGCCGACGCGGCCATCGCCAATCCGGAGCCGAGTGCGGCACCATTGATCGCCACAATCACCGGCTTGGCGCATTCGCGAATTGCGTGAAAGCATTCGCGCGTGCGGCGCGAATGCGCGCCGAAATCACCCGGCTCCTTGATGTTTTGCGCGCGCCCTTTCAAATCGGCACCGGCGCAAAACACTTTGCCGGCTCCGGTCAACACCACCACCAGGATGTCGTCGAGTTCAGATACCTTGTCGAGCGCGTGGGTCAATTCGTCGTTCAGGGTGCGCGTGAGCGCATTGACCGGCGGGCTGTCCATGGTGAAGACCGCGACGTGCCCTGCGATCTCGATTTTCAGTTCAGTGTAGTCATTCATCGGATTCCCTTGCAAGAGGGTGGCAAAGCATGGAGTCTATGCAATAGTCAGCGCCGGTGAAAGCCGTTGCCGGGCAATTCAGTTATGCACATGGTGACGCAGGGCAGGCACGGTGGAAACCCTTGGTGGGAGCGCTTATCCGGAGCGATGCCGCCAAAACTGGCTCTGGGACACGGTTTGGGGCCGGTGTGCAGAGGGCGTCGCGGCGCCGAAAAGAGGGGGGAGCCTACGCCAGCGCGTCGAGCAATCCCTCGCCAATCGTCTTGCGGTCCAGGCCGCGCCCGATCAGCACGATCTTGCTCTCCATCCCTCCGGGTGCCACGCTTGCACCCCAAGGGTCGGCGGGGCGCAGCTCGAACACCCGATGCACGCCCTGCAACACGTGGCGGCGCTTGTCACCGGCGATGCCGATGATGCCCTTGATGCGGAAGATCTCGTCGCCACGCGCCGTGGTGAGGGCGCGCAGGTAGGCAGTCAGGCGTGTGACATCGTAGCTGCGCTTGAACACAAACGAAAGCGAACTCACGGTCGGGTCGTGCGCATGCGAGGTGTCGTCGAGAAAGTCCTCGGCCATGGTCATGTTGTTGACGCGCGCGAAGGCGCCGATGCCGAGGATTTTGGCGAGGTCTACCTGGGCGTGCGACGAGCGCAGAATCTCGGCGCTGGCGTTGAGCTTGCGGATGTCGGCTTCGATGGTGGCGAGCGCGGCTTCATCGTGCACCAGATCAATCTTGTTGAGGATGATGCGGTCGGCGGCGATGATCTGATCGACCGCCTGGTTGTCGCTGCCATCGAGCACCGGGTCGTGAATGTGCTGGCCGATGTGCAGCGCGTCGGCCACCGTGACGATGGCGTCGAGGCTCACCTGCGGTGCGAGTTCCTTGTCGTAGAAAAAACTCGCGGCCACCGGCGTTGGATCGGCCAGGCCACTGGTCTCGACCAGGATGTAGTCGAATTCATCGCGGCGCTTGAGCAGTTTGCCGAGCACCTTGATGAGGTCGTTGCGCACATCGACAAAGCAGCAAATGCAGCCGTTGGTGAGGGTGAAGATTTCTTCTTCGGACTTTTCGATCAGGTCGGTATCAACCGACACTTCGCCGAACTCGTTTTCGATCACCGCGATGCGGTAGCCGTGACGCTCGCGCAAGATGTAATTGAGCAGCGTGGTCTTGCCCGCACCGAGAAAGCCGGTGAGGATGGTGACCGGCAACGGAATCCCGGGGCTCGCACTGCTCGCGGCAGCACCTGCGTCCGCTGCATTTGCCGCCTGCGCGGGGTGGTCGATCATTGTGCTCACACGGCCTGACCTGTGCTTGCCTGCGGCGCGTTGGCCTGCGCACGCAAGCGATTCAGAATGTCTTCCGGCGTGATCGGGTAATGCCGAAAGCGCACACCAATGGCATCGTAAATCGCATTCGCTATCGCTGGGCCGATGGCGATGATCGGGTCTTCGCCGATGCCCTTGGCACCCCACGGCCCGCCCGGATCAGGCGCGGTTTCGAGAATGATGGTGTGAATCGGCGGCATGTCCATCGAGAGCGGCATCTTGTAATCGACAAAGCCCGCATTGAGCGATTTGCCGGTGACAGGATCAATCTCGTAGTTCTCGGAGAGCGTGTGGCCAATGCCCTGCTGGATGCCGCCTTCGATCTGGCCGGCGGCGGATATGGGATGAATCACGCGGCCCACTTCGTGTACCGGGGTGACCTGCAAGACCTCGACCTGGCCGGTTTCGGTATCGACCGACACGTCGACGAAATGCGCAGCGAAGGAATACGACTTGGTCGGCGTGTAAGTCGCGCTGCCGACCAGATGCGCCGCGGGCTGGCCGCGCGCCACGCCCAGCGCCGCCGCCACGCCCAGGCTGATGCCGGTGCCGCGCACGGTGATCGTGCCGTGGCGAATGTCGAGTTCGCTCGCAGCCACTTCGAGCTGGTCTGCCGCGCGCGCCAGCAGTTGCTTCTTCACCTCGGTAGCGGCCATTTGTGCAGCGCGCCCGCCCATGTAGGTGGTGTGGCTGGCAAAGGCGCCGATGTCCCACGGCACGGTGTCGGTATCACCATGC
>JANLTL010000298.1:0-2242 GCA_031362905.1 Burkholderiales bacterium
GTCCATGAACAAACTCAATAACCCCAAATAGTTGAACCCGGCGCCACACCAAGCAAAGGAAAAAGTCATGTTCAATCACATCATGCTCGGATCAAGCGACATCGAGCGATCAAAACGTTTCTACGACGCGGTGCTCGGCACGCTCGGCGCAGGTGAGCCGCTGCGCCACAAGGCGGGCAGCGGCCACACGCGGCTCTTCTACCGGCACGACGGCAGCACCTTTTGCGTGACCGAGCCAATCAACGGCGAAGCCGCGAGCTTTGCCAACGGTGGCACCATCGGCTTCAAATGCAGTTCTTCCGAGCAGGTGCGCAATTTCCACGACACCGCCGTTGCGCATGGCGGCACTTCGATTGAAGACGCGCCGGGGTTGCGCGATGGTTCATTGGGGGCGATGTATCTGGCCTATGTGCGCGATCCCGATGGCAACAAGCTTTGCGCCCTGTTTCGTCCCAAGTAGCGGGTTGACATTGGTCGGCCGTGCCACCCACGCAACATTACCCAGTCGGAGTTGGATTCATGTCCGTCATTCTCGGCAGCGGCGCGCATCGTTACGAAGTCATCGACAACTGGGCAAAAGTGCCCGAGGGCTGGGCCTTCAAGGACGTCGGTGGCGTCGCGGTTGATAGCAAGGATCAGGTTTATGTGTTCAACCGCGGCGAGCACCCGATGATGGTGTTCGACCATGACGGCAACTTTTTGCGTTCGTGGGGTGAGGGGCAGTATCCGCGTGCGCATGGCTTGCACATCGATGTGGACGACACGCTTTATCTGACCGACGATGGCGGCCATGTAGTGCGCAAGTGCACGCCCGAAGGCAAGGTGCTGCTTGAATTGGGGACGCCGGGAAAACCCGCACCCTTCATGAGCGGCCTGCCGTTTCACCGCTGCACCCACACTGCCCTCTCGCCCAAGGGCGAGATTTACGTCGCCGATGGTTACGGCAATTCGAAGGTGCATAAATATTCACCCGACGGCAAGCTCCTGATGTCCTGGGGCGAGCCGGGTACTGATGAGGGTCAGTTCAATATCGTTCACAACATCGTCACCGACAAGGATGGCTGGGTCTACGTGGCCGACCGCGAGAACCATCGCGTGCAGGTGTTCGATGCCAATGGCAAATACGAGGCGCAGTGGCACAACATGCACCGGCCCTGCGGCCTGTGCTGCGGCAAAGGCGCGGGCGAGTTCATCATTGGCGAATTGGGCTCGGGCATGAAGGTGAACCGCAAACATCCCAACATCGGCCCGCGGCTGTCGATCGTCGATGAGCGGGGGAAGCTGATCGCACGCCTCGGCGGCGAGAGCGGATCAGGCACCGCGCTCGGCCAGTTCGTTGCGCCGCATGGCGTGGCGGTAGATTCGCGTGGCGATATCTATGTGGGTGAAGTGAGCTTCACCGATTGGCCGACGACGCATCCGGATGAGCCGATCCCGCCGGGACTGCGCTCGTTGCAGAAGTTGTGCAAATTGCCGTCATAGGCATTGGCTGCACTGATTTTCAGTAGCCCTGCGGTCGAAGAGGCGCTTCCACCAAGGGTCTTGGTCACTCCAATCCACAATACCCGCCTGCACCAACGCTTTCAGCGCACTACGATATGTCAAAAAAACGGCGCTCTCGCGAGCGCCGTTTTCATTTACCGGTCTGGGCTTGGTTCAGCCAAGCATGTCACTCCAGATATTGCGCGCCCACGCATTGCCGTACGCGCCTTCGAGTTCAGTCGGCCCTGCCGACAGCCCGCCCGACCCTGGCACCACTTTCATGGTTTTGTCTTTGGCATCGTAGGCATGCACGCTGGCAACGTGCACCACGTTTTTGTCATCCACGAATGAGTAGCAGGTGTTGGCCATCATCGGCGCCTGGCTCGGCTGGCGACCATTCATCAATTCGATGATTGCTGCAGCGGCCACCTTGGCGTGCTGGTTGGCCATGTGCCCGGACTTGGGCATGAGCGCCGCCGACAGGGTGGCGTCGCCAAGCACATGGATGCCGGGGCGCACGGTCGATTCCAGGGTCAGCCAATCGACGCCACACCAGCGGTTGTTGGCGGTGATGAGGCCGGCTTGTTGTGCGATGTCACCAGCGCGCATCGGCGGGATGATGTTGAGCACATCGGCCTTGAGCTTGTCATCAAGGGTGGTGATGGCGGTACGGCTGGCGGCATCGACTGCGTTGACTTCCATGTTGTTGCGGTATTCGACGATGCCCTTGTACTGGCCATTCCACTGCGCCTTGAACAAG
>JANLTL010000328.1:0-14461 GCA_031362905.1 Burkholderiales bacterium
AACCGCCGGCAGCACCACGCCTTCCAGAATGCGGCAGGTGCCGGCGAGCTGCTCCTCGACGGTGGGCCTCATGCGGCCTTCTCCATGAGCTGGAACATCGGGCGGTAGAGCCATGCCGGGGTCTGGAACACGCGGTCGTAATGGCCGGCGACGAATTCGGCTACCGCGGTCAGCTGAATCACCGCCAGCTTCCAGATCGAGAACACGTTCCACCAGTTGAGCGCTGCCTCATCGACTTTGCGCCCGGTGCGCTCGCGATAGGCTGCCACAATGTGGTCACGCTCCCACGCCCCTTCAATCTGGTGCTCGCGCCGGCGCACCGGGTTGGTGACCCAGCCCAGGTCCTCCAGCGGGTCGCCCAGGTGGGCGGTTTCCCAGTCGAGCTTGGCGCTGATCTGGCCGTCGGCAACGAGCGCGTTGCCTGGTTTGAAGTCACCGTGCACCAGAACCACGGCCTCCGCCTGCGGCGCATGACGGCGCATCCAGGCCAGTGCCAAATCGAGCTCCGGGTGGGCCTCGAGCTGCACGCGCCGGTACTCGGCTTCCCAGTTCGCCAGTTCGACTTGCGACGGCGAGGTGTGCGGTGTGCCCAGTACCGGGCCGAGCCCGCGCCCCCGCCAGTCAACTTCGTGAATGCTTGCCATCAGGCCAAGAAACGCGTGCGCCAGTGCCAGACGTGCCTCCAGCGGTTGCGCGCCGTTCAGCACCAGGTAGTCGCAGGTGCCGGGCATGCGATCCATCACCAGAGAGGGGGCGCCGAGCCGCCGGCCGTCGACGTCCACCCAATGTGCCTTGGGAGCCGGGACGTTGGTGCCCTCCAGCGCCTTGAGCACGGCAAACTCGCGCGCGCGATTGGTGGCGAGCAACGTTCCGCTGGCATCGCGCATCAGCATCAGGCGGTGCGCCTGTGCACCGGTTGCGTCATTCCAGGTAGCGTCGACCGACCAGTTCTCGCGCGAAAGCCCCCCTGCAGCGCGCTCAAGACCGGTGAACACGATGTCACGCGCCGTCGGGATCGCATCCAGGATCAGGGCCTCAACGCCCGCTACCACCTTCCGCATCCCGGTCGCCACCTCATGGGGGCGCGTATCGGCGCCCGGTGCGTCTGGTGCAGCTGACATCAGGAGCGCGCCACCCATCTTCAGTTCGCCTTGCGCGCTTCGGGTAGCAGAGAATTGCCGATGATTTGCTTCATCACTTCGGCGGCACCGCCGCCGATGCGGCACATGCGCGCATCGGCATAGGCGCGCGCGATCGGGTATTCCCACATGTAGCCCCACCCGCCGAAAAACTGCAGGCAGTGGTCCATCACCTTGCATTGCAGATCGGTGGTCACCAGCTTCAGGGCAGCTGCGTCGGTTGCATCGAGGGCGCCCTGCAGATGCAGTTCGATGCAGCGATCCACGAACACGCGTTGGCCCAGCACTTCGGCATGCAACTGTGCCAATTGAAAGCGGGTGTTCTGGAACTCCCCGAGGGTGTGGCCGAACATCTCCCGCTCGGCGACATAGGCGATTGTCCAGCGCAGCGCCGCCTCGGAACTGGCCACGCCGCGGATTGCCTGGATCAGGCGTTCTTGCGCCAGTTGGGTCATCAGCATGCCGAAACCGCCGCCTTCGCTGCCGAGCAGGTTACTGGCTGGTACCCGCAGGTCGGTGAAGAACAGCTCGGAAGTGTCCTGGGCCTTGCAGCCGAGCTTCTCCAGCCGGCGCCCGCGCGTGAAGCCGGGCCGGTTCGTTTCAACGGCAATCAGGCTGACCCCTTTGCCACGCGCCTTCGGGTCAGTCTTGCAAGCGAGCAACAGCAGGTCGGCACTATGGCCGTTGGTGATGAATACCTTTTGCCCGTTGATCACGTAGTCGTCGCCGTCGCGCAGCGCCTGGGTGCGCATTGCCTGCACGTCGCTGCCGCCAGAGGGCTCGCTCATGCCCAGCGCAACCACGAGCTCCCCGGTGGCCATTTTGGGCAGCCACTTGCGCTTTTGCTCTTCGGTGCCAAAATCGACGAAGTAGGGCGCGACAATATCGGAATGCAGATAGAAGGTCGGCCCGGTGGCGCCGGCGTCGGCGAACTCCTCGATCAGGATCGTGCTGTGCAGGAAGTCGCCGCCCATGCCCCCGTATTCCTCGGGGACGTTGCAGCACAGCAGACCCAGTTCGCCGGCCTTGCGCCACAGGTCGCGCGGTACTTGGCCGGCTTTTTCCCAATCGGCATGATGGGGCGTGACGTGCTCGGCGATGAAGCGTTTGACGGTCGCGCGGAAGGCGTCGTGGTCGGCGTCGAACAGGGTGCGCGGAATCATAGGATCACCACCGGGGCGAGCGGGCTGCCGGTGGCCCCCACGATCGGCAAGACACTGGCAACGAACATGAACTCGTGCCGGCCGCTCGCCACCAGCGGGTCGAGCATCAGGCCTTCGAGCAGCGGAATGCCGAAATCGCGAATCAGGCGCTGATGCACCGGAAACACCTTGCCGGCGGGAAACGGCAGCACCTCAACGGCAAAGTTGTCGGCGCCGATCATGGCCACCTGCGCTTCAGCCAGCCAGACACCGGCTTCGACGTCGATACCGGGTTCCTCGTTGAAGTCCACGTTCTTGACTCCTTTTTGTGTTTCGAGCCAGCCGGTGCGCACCAGTATTGCATCGCCACGACCGGGCTGTACACCGGCAGCAGCCGCGGCGGCTTCGAGGTCGGCGCGGCCAATCGATTCGCCATTTGCCAGCACCCGGCCCTTGAGCCGCACCAGGTCGAGCAAGATACCGCGCGTGACCACCGGTGGCATCTTCTCGATACCGAGCCGGGTCGCGCCGGTGGTGCTGCGCAGGGTGTCGCCGAGGTAACCGTTGTAGAGCTTGTCGTCATACCAGGCGTGGCACAGTGCATCCACATGGGTGCCGATGTGCAGCGGCATCACCACGGTGTCTTCGGCGAACTGGAAGCCACCGGGGCGCTTAGCACCGGCTGCATAGTCGCCGCCGTCGCGCCCCATGAAGTGCTGCAGGCCACAGCGGTGCGCCGGCACCGGTGTTTTTGACGAAAGCAATTGCGCCAGTCGCAGCACTTCGCCGGTCCGCACCAGCGTTGCGGCGCGCCGGACCTGGTCGGGCCCGATGAAGTTGAGCGCGCCGCGCTCGTCCTCGGCACCCCACTTGCCCCATGCATCCTGAGTCAATTCGATCCCCTTGGTTTGACGGCGGTCGAGAAGCCGCCGTCAGCAGTGCACATCGGCTCGCGCAGGGCAGGTGGCTCACCATCGACCCATGCCGGGAACAGCGCCTGCAGCGCTCCATCGGCACCGCGACGCACCAGTTGGCGTGCCGCCACCTGCTCGCTTGCGAGGGCTTCGTCGAGGGACAATACCGGGCTTACGCAGCAATCGGCCGGCACGAAACGTGCGACGCACTCCGCCAGCGTCATGGAGGCCAGCAGCGCCCCGACCTCGGCGATCAGTGCCCGTTGCGGCAGCGGCTCATGTTCGCGTGCGATCCAGTCGGTGCGCCCGGCCGCTTCGCAAAACCGCTTCCAGAACACCCCGCCGGCGGCGCCCAGTGCCAGGTGCCGTCCGTCGCGGGTGGGATAGGCCCGGTACCACGCGGCGCCATCGTTGAGATAGGTCTCCTCCGGACCGGGTGCGTAGCCGCGCTTGCCGAAATCGGCCAGCTGGAACGATTGCAGCGGCCATACCGCATCGGCCAGGCCGGTATCGATCCGGCAGCCGCGTCCGCTTGCTTCACGTTCGCGCAACGCGCCCTGGATGGCGATCACGGAAAACAGGGCGCCGACATCATCGGAGAGCGGCGGGTCGAAGTAGGAACAGGTGCCGCGGCCGTTGCGATACAGCACGCCGGTTTGCGCGAGGTAGTTGGCATCGTGACCGGCGGCCCCGGCCAGCGGGCCGTTGGCACCGTAACCCGACATCGCACAGTGGATCAACAGTGGATTGCGCGCCGACAACACCTCGTAGCCGACCCCCAGACGCGCCATCACGCCCGGGCGGAAGGACTCGACGAGCACGTCGGCCGCGTCGACCAGGCGCAGGAACTCGTCGCGCTCGATTGGGTCCTTGAGGTTCATGCGCCGCACCTTCTTGCCGCCGTTGAGCGACGGGTAGAAAATCGGGTCGCCGGCGGCGTCGCGCGGCCCCAGGTGCTGCATGTCGTCGCCGTCCGGGCCCTCGATCTTGAGTACGTCGGCACCCATGTCGGCCAGGAGCATGCAGGCGAAGGGGCCCGGCCGATAGCGCGTCAGGTCGAGCACGCGCACCCCGGCCAGCCAGCGATTCAGGCGCGACATGCGAGCCTTTGGGCGGTGCTGATGCTCAAGCGTGCCTCACTCGGGCTTGGCGCCGGACAGGCGCACGATCTCGCGCCACTTCGCGCGCTCGCCGGCGACGAAAGCCGTGGTCTCGGCGGGAGTGCGCGGCACCAGGCGAGCCCCGGCGCTCAAAAAGCGTTGCTGCATTCCCGGCTCGGCTGCGATCTCGGCGACCGCGCGCGACAGCCGGTCGACGATCGCTGCGGGCGTTCCGGCTGGCAGCACCAGCGCGCCCCAGGACGTGATGACGAAGTCCGGCATGCCGGCCTCCACCATGGTCGGGACATCGGGAAAGGTCGGCCAGCGCTCCGGGCAGGTGGTGGCCAGCGGGCGCACCTGGCCGGCGGCCAGGTGCGAAGTGTAGCTGGCGATGTTGTCGATGGCGAAGGTGAGCTCGCCGGAGAGCAGCAGCGGGATGGTCTGCGGCGCGCCGCGCGTCGGCACGTGGATCGCATTGGTACCGGTGCGCAGGCGGAAGAGTTCACCGGCCAGGTGCGGCGTCGTGCCGACCCCCGAGGAACCATAGCTGACGCCTTTGGGTTGCGCCTTGGCCCAGCTGATGAATTCCTGGAGCGTTCGGTTGGGATTGTGCTGCGGCGACACCATGACCATGTTGCAGTTCATCCAGAACGTGGTCGCGTAGACGAAGCCGCGCTCGGGGTCGTAGGGCAGGCTGGCAAACAGGTGCTGGTTGATCGACAGCGTGCCGATGGTGGCCGAGGTGATGGTATAGCCGTCCGGTGCGGCTTTGACGCCGGCCTCCATGCCGATGTTGCCGCCGGCCCCGGTGCGGTTTTCGACCACAAAGGGCTGGCCCAGCTTGGCCTGCAGGCGCTCTGCCAGCAGACGCGTCATCACGTCAGAGGCGCCGCCGGCGGGAAAGGGCATGATGATGCGCACTTGCCGCTCCGGCCAGGTGCCGGCCTGCCCGAAGGCAGCACCACTGGCGAAGAGGGAAGCGGCGATGAGGGCGGCAAGGTTTCGATACGATGCAAAGGTCATTGCGTGTCTCCTGTTTTATGAATGGGGCCGCGTCGCATCTGCGCGCGGGAACTGCAACACCAGAACGTCCGCACCTTCAGGCCCGGCGATGATGGTGGGTGCTTCGTCGGCGGCAGCGAACATCACGCCGAGAGCTTCGAGCGAGGCATCGCCCGCCTGCGCTGTGCCGCGCGTGAATACGTAGAAGCGGCCACCGTCGGGGGTGCCAGCCGGCAATTCCATTGGTGCGCCATTCGACAAGTGCACCAGGTGCGCCGCCAGGCCGTCGCTGCGGGGTGGAATCAGCACCTCGCGCGGTGCGCCGTCGTCCGCTCCGGGGCCCGCATGCGCCTGCTCGCGCTTCAAGCCCGGGCGCATGCGTTCGCGCGATCCCGGTTTGTGCAGATACCAGGCGCCGGTGTCAGCCATGGCGCGCAAGGTCAAGTACGAGATGCCGTCGGGCCCGGCAGTGATCGGCCCGTAACCGGTCTCGGGCGCGGCGTAGTGCACCATGAACGGCTTTGCGGCGTGTCGCCCGATGCTGCCTTCGCCGGCCACCACAACCTGGAACTGCTGCTCCAGGTGAAAGTGCGAAGGCGTGACCCAGTGGGGGTTCTGCTCGACCAGGAAGGCCTGCGCTCCGGCGCCCACGGAGAGGCGCGTCGCGATCATGTCGGTGACGAAGCCTTGAAAGGTTTCGTGTACCACCGTCTTGCGGGCGTCGGCGGGGAGTTGCGACTTGCTGGCGGAGATCATGGTGGCTCCTTCAACACAAAGTGGGGGCTTGGTTCAAGTACATCACATCAGCGGCCTTTCCAGTGTGCCGCGCGCTTCTCGGCGAAGGCCGCTGCACCTTCGCGTGCGTCGGCCGAAGCCAAGACCGGCGCGGTGATTTCCTGCTGGCGCGTGAACATTTCGGGCGTCGGCCAATCGCGCTGCTCGATGATGACGCGCTTGGAGGCGGCCACCGAAAGTGGTGCGTTGGCGATGATGCGTAGCGCCAGACGCCTGGCTTCAGCGAGGGCCTGGCCCGGTTCGGTAAGGGTGTTGATGAGCCCGAACTGCGCGAGCCGTTCGGCGCTGATCATGTCGCCGGTCAGCGCGAGTTCCATGGCGATGCGCGGCGGGATCAGGCGCGGCAGGCGCATCAGGCCGCCGGCGGCAGCGGCGAGCCCGCGCTTGACTTCCGGGATGCCGAACTTCGCGTCGCGTGCAGCCACCGTGAGATCACAGGCGAGCATGGCCTCGAAGCCGCCGGCCAGCGCGTAGCCCTCTACGGCGGCAATCAGCGGTTTCTTCGGCGGCGTCACGGCGATGCCGAGGATGCCGCGCCCCTCGACCCGCGTCACTTCGCCGCGCAGGAAGGCCTTCAGGTCCATACCCGAGCAAAACGTTCCACCGGCCCCGGTGAGGATGCCGACGCGCAGTTCATCACTGGCGTCGAGTTCGTCGACGGCGGCGGCAACGCCGTAGGATACGGCGCGGTTGACCGCGTTCTTGGCTTCAGGGCGATTGATGGTGATGATCATCAGGCCACCGTCGCGTTCGATGAGGACTTCGGACATGCTGTTCATGCCTCCATGTTGATCGCGGCGAAGCGCTCGACTGCATCCAGATACTCGGTCTGCAGGCGCAGCATGACTTCGCGCACCGAGCTCTCGGCGTTGACGTCGCAGACCGATTGCCCGACCGGAAACGAATACAGATCCGCGCGCCGGGCGCGTACGACCCGTGCGTGCGCCTCGTTGTACAACACGCCCTGGAGGGGGGTGGGCAGGTAAGGCGGCGCACCGGGCGCTTCCCAGGCTTCCGAGAGCTTGCTCTTGATCATGCGCACGGTTTTGCCGGTGCGGGCGCGGCGACGCACGGCGTCTTCTGCGCGTGCGGCGAACACCGCAGCCTTCTCGAACTCGTCAAGCTCGCTCTCGCGCGTGCCCAGCCAGATGGTTCCGCACCAGACGCCTTCGGCGCCCATCGCCAGCGCAGCGGCGATCTGGGTGCCGCGCGTGATGCCGCCGGCAGCCAGCACCGCGGCGCGGCCCGCACAGGCGTCGATCACCTGCGGCACCAGCACCAGCGTGGCGATGTCGCCGGTGTGCCCGCCGGCCTCGGTTCCCTGCGCGACGATCAGCTCGACCCCGGCTTCGCACTGCCGCTTGGCATGCGCAGCCTTGCCGCACATGGCGCCCACCACCACGCCGTGCGCCTTGATGTCTGCCACCACGTCGGGCGGCGGTGCACCCAGCGCGCTGACGATGAGCTTCACCTGTCGGTGTTTGAGCGCGACGTCAACCAGGCGCCGTGCGCCGTCGGGCGTCATGCTGCCGCGCCCGGCGATGATCTCGCCGACGATGCGCTCGCGTTCGCCGTCCGGCAGTTGCGGGATACCTTCCTTCTCGAGCAGGTCGTCCATGAAGGCGCGATGCGCGGCCGGGATCAGGCGTTGCAGATCGCCCGCCGAACGCTCGGCTTCGGCGTCGTAGGTCGAAGGGATGATGACGTCGACGCCGTAGGGCTTGCCGTCGGTGTGGCGGTCAATCCAGGCCAACTCGACCTCGAGTTGTTCGGGGCTGAAGGTGGCGGCGCCGAGCACGCCGAAGCCGCCGGCACGCGTGACCTCGACGACGACGTCGCGGCAGTGCGAGAAGGCGAAGATCGGCGCCTCGCAACCCAGACGCGTGCAGATTGCGGTCTTCATGCGGTGCTCCCCGGTGGGGCAGTATCGTCCCAGACGAAGAGCGCGTCGAGTGCCTCGACCTGGTTGCCGCGTACCCACAGTGGATTGACTTCCAGTGCGACCAGCTCAGGTCCCTGCGCCATGGCGCACGCGGCAATGGCGAGGATCACCGCGACCAGATGTTCGATGTCGGCCGCAGGCTGGCCACGCTTGCCGGCCAGCAGCGCCGCGCCGCGCAGTTCAGCCAGCATGCCGTGCACCTCGGCGGCGTCGACCGGCAGTACACGCAGGGAGACGTCTTTGAGGGTTTCGACCCACACGCCGCCAAGACCCACGGCCAGCACCTGGCCCCAGGCCGGGTCGCGCGTAATGCCGACGATAAGTTCGATGCCGTGCGTACGCATCGGCACGATCAGCGCACCGTCAATACGCGCCTTGGGAAGTGCCGTGCGCGCCGCAGCGGTAACACGGCGAAACGCCAGGGCCACCTGGGCCGGGCCTTCGACGCCGAGCGCGACGCCGCCAATATCGGTCTTGTGCGCGATGTCGGGCGAGGCCACCTTGATCGCCACCGGCCCCGCGCCAGCGGCGGCGATGGCCCCAGCCTCATCGACGGCGAGAATCACCGGGACCACCGGTACGCCGGCCACCGCAAGCACGGACAGTGCGTCCCGCTCCGAGACCGGGCGGGCCGCGCATGGTTGGTCCGCTGCGGTCGTGGTGCTGGCAGCGGTTTTGGGGCTGTGCGCAGGCCGGTGGGCCACCGGAGCGGCGTGCGCGCGTACGCGCTTGGACCATTCGGCAATCGCGGCAAGCGCTTCGATGGCCCGATCGACACCGAAGGCGTTATACGGCGCACCGATCGCTTCGATGATGCTGCGGGCGTGCTGGTTCACCCGAGTATGCGTGTAGCTGGAGAGAAAGCCGGGAATCTCGATTGCGTTCAGCGCAGCAGCGAAGTGCCGGTGGGCCTCGTTGGTTCGCTCCGTCTCCTCCGCTGGTGACGTGGGCACCGGGTACCAGACCACCAGCACTGCGGCGATGTCTTGCTGCGCAGCGATGGCACGGAGCGCATCGCCGCAGCGCACCGGCTCGACCCCGCCGGTCAGGTCAAGCGGATTGTGCGGCGTGCCGAAGTCCGGCAGGGCGGCACGGATGCGTGCGGCGACTTCAGCTTCGAGCGCGGGCACGGCAAGCCCGCGCCGCGCGGCGCTGTCGGCGGCGATCTCGCACACGCCGCCGGAATTGGACACGATGGCCACGCCGCCTGCGCGCAGCACGCCGGCGCGCCCGGCCAGGTCGGCGGTGGCCAAGAGGGCTTCGAGCGAATGCACGCGCATCAGCCCGAGCTGGCGGCACAGGCCGTCGAACACGCGGTCGTCACCCACCAGCGAGCCGGTATGGGCCAGTGCGGCCTTGGCGGTTGCCTCGCTGGCGCCGACCTTGAGCACGACAATCGGCTTGGCGACGGCAAAGGCGCGCCGCGCCGCCGTGATGAAGCGCGCGGGATTGCGCACGGTTTCAATGAACAGTGCAATGGCGTGGGTGTCGGCATCGTCGATCAGGTGCTCGAGCACGTCGCTGACATCAAGGTCGGCCTCATTGCCGGTTGCCACCACGCAGCTCACGCCGAGGTCTTGCTCGCAGGCAAGTTCGGTGAGGAAATACGCGGCCGCCCCGCTTTGCGAAACGATGCTGACGCCGCGACTCTTCGACGGCACGGTGACCGGTGCCGACCAAGCCAGCGTGCGCGATCCGTAACAGATGAAGCCCAGGCTGTTGGGGCCGATCAGGCGCATGCCGTATTCGCGCGCGCGCGCGGCCAGTGCCGCCTGCATGCGCGCGCCCTCGGGCCCGAGTTCGGCGAAACCGGAGGTGAGCAGCACCACGGTGCGCGGCTTGGCGTGCGCGAGATCTTCAAGCGCCTCGGCGGCGGCCTGGGCGGGAACCACGATCAGCCCGAGGTCAACCTCGCGGCCGAGCGCCTGGCAGGAGGTTGCACTGGCGCGCCCGCGCACGGTCGCGCCGCGCCGGTTCACCAGCAGGAGTTCGCCTGCATAGGCACCGCGCTCGAAGTTGTCGAGCAGTGCCCCCACCCAGCGCGAACGCTCGGAGGCGCCGACGATGACGATCGAGCGCGGATCAAACCGTGCGGCGAGCGAGCCTTGCCCGGAGGCGGGGGAGGGCTTGACTCGGGCGTGCATGGCGTGCGATCAGGCGCGCAGCGCGTGGTTGATCAACGGCATGACCTTCTCGGCCATCAGGACCAGCGAATTGCGCCCCAGTTCCGGATTGTGCCAATCCATGCCGCCGTAAAGCAGGGTACCGAAATCGCCGACAGTCTCGCGAAACGCCAACACCTTGTCGGCAACCCGCTCGGGCGAGCCATAGATGACGAGGTCTTCGATGGCGCCCTCGACGGTCACGCCGGAATCCGGCGCGTTGGGATCGTTCTTGAACAGCGTGAGCGGCGCACCACGGCGCTTGAGCTTGTTCATCAGCGAGCGATAGTAGTAGTAATAGGGGCCGTTGGGGTCGGTTGCATAGCGCTTGGCGGTGGCGTCGTCAGCAGCCACGCACACTGTCTTGGCGATACGCCAGTTGACCGCTTCCGGCTTGCGGCCGATGCGTTCGCACCCTTCGACGTACTTGGCCCAGTGGGTCTTGACCCATCCCGGCATCAGAAAGTTGGCCGAGATCGGATCCCAGCCGCGTGCGGCGGCTTCGGATACGCCTTTGGAGTGGGGCGCTACCGCTGTCACGACGATTGGCGGGTGCGGGCGCTGCAGGGGCTTGGGCACCGTGCCCATGCCGGTTTCGGGAATGTAGGTGCGTTCGGTCGAAATGTTCCAGAACTGGCCGCGCAGGCGGTAAGGCGCTTCGCCGGTCCACAAGGCCAGCACCTGATTGATCGCCTCCAGAAACATGGCGGGGCGGTCCATGTCGATGTTGCCGAACGCTTCCGCATCCGAAGGCAAGGCGCCCGGGCTGATGCCGAAGATGAAGCGCCCGCCCAGCAGGTGGTCGAGCATCGCCAGGTTGCCGGCTGTGGCCAGCGGATGCGTGTTGGGCATATTGGTGGTGCCGGTACCCAGGCGAATGTTTTTCGTCGCATCCGCAAGGGTGGCCAGGAACAGCGAGGCCGAGGTGACGCATTCTTCCGGGTCGGTCGCGTGCTCGCCGCAGTAGGCTTCGCTCATGCCGAGCTTGTCGGCGAGGATGAACGCCTCGCGGTCTTCGGCGAGGGAGCGGCCCCAGTCCTTGCCGACCGGGTGCATGGGCATGGTGAAGAAACCGAGTTTCATGATGTGCCTCCTGGCGCTGGGATGAGCGCCGCTGCCATGTGTTTGAGCTCGCGGCGCAGGAGTTTGCCGGTGGTGGTGACCGGCAGGTCGGCCCGGATCTCGACATGATCCGGGGTCTTGTAGGTGGCGGCAAGCGCGCGGCAGTGGCTGCGCAGTGCTTCGGCGGTGAGCGTGGTCCCCGCCGTGGGCACAACGAAGGCGACCACGATTTCGCCCTTGACCGGGTGCGGTGCGCCGGTGACCCCGGCTGCGGCCACGCCCGGGTGCTGGCGCAGCACTTCTTCGACCTCGGCCGGCGCGATGTTGATGCCGGCGCGCTTGATCATCTCCGAATCGCGTGCCTGAAACACCAGCGCACCGGTGGCGTCGAGCATTCCCAGATCGCCGGTGCGAAAGTAGCCGTCCGCAGTGAATGCGGCGGCATTTTGTTCCCGGCTTGCGCCCTCATAACCCGGTGTCAGATGGCCCTTGACCTCGATCAGCCCGGTCTGGCCGCGGGCGACTTCGCCGCCACCCGCCGGATTGACAATGCGCACCATCACGCCGGGCAGCGGCGGGCCCTGGCAGGCCATACGCCGCTCAAGCGGCCAGTCATGTGGTGTGACGCAGCAGTTGCCGTAGGACTCGGTCTGGCCGTAGATGTTGCATACCTCGCGCGCGCCGAGCGTGTGCGCCACGGTGGCCACGTCCTGCGACGTGCCGATGGTCATCGCGGCACGCAGGCTGGCGGTGCGCTCGCGCTGGAAATCAGGATGGCCGATCAGTGCCGCGGTGATTGCCGGCAGCGTGTAGATCGAGGTGCAGGCATGGTGTTCGATCAGGTCCAGCGCCGCGCCCGCCTCGAAGCGTTCCTGCACCACCAGAGTGGCGCCATGGCTGAAGGTTGCGCACATCGCGTTGGCCGAACCGTAGGACCAGAACAGCGGCAGCGGCAGGAACACGCGATCGCCGGGCTTGAGGCCCTGGCGCTCGCCGATGTGAAAGCCGTTCTCGATCGCCGCACCGTGCCGCAAGGGCACCGCCTTGGGGTGCGAGGTTGAACCCGAAGTGAAGAGCACGAATGCGGTGTCCTCGGCGCGGGCCCCCCTGGCAGGCAGCGGACCGTCCATATCAAAGTCGGCGGCAAGGAATTCAGGCCAGCCCGTCGCCCACCCTTCCCCCGCGCCGCCGATCAAAATGATCGACTGCAGTTGCGGGCAGATCGTGGCACGGCGTTCAAACAGCGTCGCAAGATCAGTGGCGTAGTCGCGCTCACCGAAGTGTGCGAGGGCGACCAGCAGACGCACGCCTGAATCGGCCAGCAGGAACTCAAGCTCCCGGGCCGTTGACCAGGTGGAGAAAGGTGCCGGCACCGCGCCAATGGCGGCAGCGCCCAGACACACCTCGACCCATTCGGCGCGATTGCTGATCAGCATGCCGATGCGATCACCGCGCCGCACACCGGCGGCATGCAGTGCGCCGGCAACCAAACGGGCGCGCTCGGCCAGTCTGGCGTAGGTGATGCGCTCCTCGCCGGCAATCAGCGCCAGGGCGGCGGGGTCGCGACCGGCCTGCTCGCGCACGAGATCGTAGAGGTTGTGGCTGAGGGGGGCGTGCATGGGGTAAGTGACGCGGAGTCCATACCTGGGTTGTTGCGCCGAAGCTTAGCGAGCACGTGACATAATATCTACTGATATTTAATTATGGTATTCCATCGTATTTTCTGATGAATAGCCGACCATGAAGCGCATCAGCCTCACCAATTTCGAAACGCTCGGCTGGATCGCGCGCTTAGGCTCGTTTACCGCTGCGGCGGAGCGCCTCAATACCACCCAGCCGGCGATCTCCGGCCGGATGCGCGAACTCGAATCGTCCTTGGGGATCAATCTGTTCCACCGCCAGGGGCGGCGCATGGAATTGACCCTCCAGGGCCGCGAACTGGTGGAACGCATGCGCCCCCTGCTCAACCAGCTTGAGGACGTGGTGATGTCGCTGGAGAATCCCGAGGCTGCCTCTGGGATCATCCGCATTGGTGTGGGCGAAATGGTGGCGGTGACCTGGTTTGGCCCTCTCATGGCCAAGCTCAAGCGCGAGATGCCGCGCGTGACCTACCAGATTGAGGTCGAGCTCACGGTCAACATGCGCCAGAAGCTGGAACTCGGCCAGCTCGATTTGGCGATCGTCGCCGCGCCGCTTGACGCTAACCGCCTGGTTGCCACGCCCCTGGGCGGCCTCAACCTGTTGTGGGTATGCGCGCCGGCGGCACGCGCGCTCGCCGTCAAACGCCGCCTCGGGATCGCGCAGATCCTGGCGACGCACCCGCTCTGGTGCCTGGCCCGGCCTTCGCACATGTACCCGCTTGCCGTCGAAACCCTGCGCCTCCATGGCGTGACGCACCACGACATCAACACCTGCAACAACTTGCAGGCCATGGTGTCGATGGTGGCCGGCAACGCTGGCATTGCCCTGCTGCCCGAAAATCTGGTCGCATCGCGCATCCGCCGCCGCGAGCTGGTTGCCCTGTCCGACCTGCTGCCACCGGTGCCACTCAACTTCGTCATCGCCCGCCATCGCGATCAGGAGCAGGCTGTGATCCGGCGCATCATCGAGCGCACCGTCGAGGAGAGTGCATTCCTGAAGGGCGGCGGCGGCGCGGAGTTCGCCGACCTGCAATGAGCCGCTGAGTTTGCGCCTCGCCTTCAAGGTGAGCGTGCTGTGAGGCGAACCCTCAAGCCTGCTTGCGATTTTTGCGCTCGTGCTCCAACTGGCGCAGTCCCTTGCGAATCACCTTTCCGGTGGTCGTCGTCGGAATCGCATCGTAGAACTCGATCTCGCGTGGATATTCGTGGGCGCTCAAGCGGTTGCGCACATGCGCCTGCAACTCCTGCGCCAGCTCGTTGGAAGGCGCAAATCCCTCACGCAATTGCACAAACGCCTTCACCACTTCACCGCGGATCGGGTCCGGGCTCCCGACGGCGGCAGCCAGCGCCACGGCCGGGTGGCCGGTGAGGCAAGCCTCGATCTCACCCGGGCCGATGCGATATGCGCCGCTGGAGATCACATCGTCCTTGCGGCCCACGTACCAGAGGTAGCCATCCTCATCCTTCCTGGCCAGATCGCCGGTGAGCAGCCAGTCGCCGGAGAATTTCTCGCTGGTAGCCGCTTCGTCATTCCAGTAACGCAGGAACATGGCGGGTATCGGG
>JANLTL010000340.1:0-6239 GCA_031362905.1 Burkholderiales bacterium
AGGGTGCAGCAGCGCTCATCGCCAGTGCCATCGAGGCTGCCGGCCGCAACGCACATGGCACCGCGCCGATCGACGTGCTTATCGTCTGCCGTGGCGGCGGCTCGATGGAAGATTTGTGGGCGTTTAACGAAGAAGTGGTCGCACGCGCAATCGCCGTCTGCCCGGTGGCGGTGGTGTCCGGCGTCGGGCACGAAACCGACTTTACGATTGCCGACTGGGTGGCGGATCTGCGAGCGCCAACCCCGACCGCGGCAGCGGAGTTGACCAGTCCCAATATTGTTGACATGGGCGCTCAACTGGCGAGTGCGGCTGGCGCGCTCGCGCACGCGACGGCGCGTCACCGGGCTGACGCGCAGCAGCGACTCGACTGGTTGGCGCGTGCGCTGGTGCCACCGTCGGCGCGCCTGGCCATGCAGCGTCAACGTCTCCTGCACCTGGGTGCTCGACTGCGCGCTGAGACGGCGTCCACCCTGGCCGGCTCGGTGGCGCGCTGTGCGCAAGCGTTTGGGCGGCTGCGCGCACCGAGACTGGCACGGCAGCAATTGCAACTGACGCATGCCCGCAAACGGTTGACTGGAGCGGCTCTTGGCGGTATGAGCAGTCAAGGGGCGCATCTGGAGCGGCTCTCTGGGGCATTGCACATGCTCAATCCGCAACGCGTGCTGGCGCGAGGTTTTGCCATCGTCAGCGATGCACAGGGGCGTGTGGTGCGTGATTGCGCCATGGTTGCAGTCGGCGATGCGCTTGACCTGCGTTTTGCCAAAGGCGCCGTGCGTGCAGTAGTCACCGGGAAGCAGGAAGAGCAGGAGTCTCGAGAATGACAAGTGAAGGGCTCTCGCCCAAGGGGGTACGCTGCGCGCAAACCGATGACGGGCGCGAGCGTAAAACTAGTTCAGCGCATTCGCCAGTGCCGCTTTGGGGCAATTCGGAGTATTGGGCTTGTGCTACCATCCTTGGCACCAATTTGAACTCCAAGGAGGAAATTTAATGGGCGCTATTTTTCAATCTCTCGGCCGCACCATCGCTGCGGGCGTCGTTCTGGTGGTCATCCTGATCGCCGTGGCGGGCAGCGGCAAATTTGATCACTCGTGGGGTACATTCTTCCTGCGTTGGCTGCATGTGGCCTCGGGTGTAATGTGGATTGGCATTCTGTGGTATTTCAACTTTGTGCAGATTCCGTCGATGCCAAAGATTCCCGATGAGCAGAAGCCCGCCGTCAGCAAGGTGATCGCGCCGGCCGCGCTGTTCTGGTTTCGCTGGGCGGCTTTGTCGACCGTGGTGACCGGGATACTGGTCGCCTATATGCATGGCTACATCGGCACCGCGCTGTTGCTGCAAAAGCCCTTTGTGGCGATTGGCATCGGCATGTGGCTGGCGCTCGTAATGGCTTTCAACGTCTGGTTCATCATTTGGCCGAACCAGAAGAAGGCCCTCGGCATCGTCGTGGTTGAAGCGGCCGAAAAAGCCGCCGCAGCACGACTGGCGATGCTGACTTCGCGCTTCAACACCATGCTGTCAATCCCCATGCTCTATTGCATGGTCGCGCAACAAAACGGCGGGCTGTAAGGCGCCGGGCGCGCAGCAAGCTTGCGCGCCTTGACTTGCGAAGGGGGCCTTGCGGCCCCCTTTCTCATTGGGGGCGTAGGCGTAAAATTCGCAGCGTCGCACCCGCCGCCCGCCGCCGGTGCCCGGTGCAGATTTTGATGCGCATTGCCACTTGCGCTGCCCGCTTTTGCCCCCCATGATCGGACCGATGGGTACCGCCCCGTGATTCCCCAGTCATTCATTCAGGATTTGCTGAACCGCGTTGACATCGTTGATGTGGTCGGCAAGCACGTGCAGCTCAAAAAGGGCGGTGCCAACCTGATGGGGTTGTGCCCGTTTCACAACGAAAAGTCACCTTCGTTTACCGTCAGCCCAGCCAAGCAGTTCTATCACTGCTTCGGTTGCGGTGTGCATGGTTCGGCTATCGGCTTTTTGATGGAGCACGCGGGGCTGACCTACGTGGAAGCGATCAAGGATCTGGCGCAATCAGTCGGCCTCGCCGTACCCGAAGAACGCGGCAACGCGCCGCGCCGCGATGGCCCGGATAGCAGCGCACTGATGGCGTTGATGGAGCGCGCCGCGCGGTTTTATATCGACACCCTCAAGGTCTCTCCCGACGCGATTCAATACCTGAAAGGGCGCGGGCTCACCGGCGAGGTTGCGCGCACTTTCGGCTTGGGCTATGTACCCGACGAATGGAACAGCCTGCAAACCGTATTTCCCGAGGAATATGCTGGCAAGGTGATGCTGGACACGGGTCTGGTGATCGATAGCGAAAAAGGTTCACGCTATGACCGGTTTCGCGGCCGTGTGATGTTTCCGATTCGCAGCACGCGCGGCGCGGTCATCGGCTTTGGCGGGCGCGTCACCGACGCGGGGGAACCGAAATATCTCAATTCCCCGGAGACACCGTTGTTTGAGAAGGGGCGCGAGCTGTATGGCCTGTATGAGGCACGCCAGGCGATCCGCACCGCAGGCAAGGTGCTCGTGGTTGAGGGCTACATGGACGTGGTGGCGCTGGCGCAGATGGGCGTGGGTTACGCGGTGGCCACCCTCGGCACCGCATGCACGCCGGCCCATGTGCAAAAGCTGGTCAAGCAGGCGGACCGCGTGATTTTCAGTTTTGACGGTGACGGGGCAGGCCGCCGCGCCGCCTGGCGCGCGCTCGAGAACAGTCTTGCCCTCACCAGTGACGACAAGGTATTCTCGTTTTTGTTCTTGCCGGAAGCGCATGATCCTGACACCTTCATTCGCGAGTTTGGGCGCGATGATTTTGAGGCGCTGGTTGATGGCGCCATGCCGCTCTCGCGGTTTTTGGTGCGCGAGTTGGCGGCGCAAAATGATCTCACCGCCGCCGAAGGGCGTGCTGGCTTGGTGAGTGCGGCCAAGCCACATTTGCAGCGTATCAGCGCGCCCGGTTTGCGCCTTGCGATCGTCAAACAGATTGCCGAATTGGCCGGCATGACGCCACTGGAAGTGGAGACTCTGTGTGATCTTAAGGCGCAGGCTGCATACGTACGCGCTGCGCCGCTGCGCGTGGCACGCGCGCCGGTGACTTCGCTCGACGAGCAAATGCTGCGCCTTCTGGTGCGCGCGCCGCACTTGGCGACATTGGCTGAAACCGAGGAGCAGCGCCACGTACTGCCCGAAGGCTCACCGGTATTGGCAATGATCGATGCGATTTGCTCGACCGACAATCCGGTCTCCTCGACCGGACTTACCGAAATGTTTGCCGAGACTGACGTCGCGCCATTTTTGCGCCGCGCGCTGATCGAAGAACTCGAAATCGACAAAGAACCGGCCATCGTCGAAGCCGAGTTCCGCCATGCGCTCAAAACCCTGCGTGATCATTGGAGGCGCGCCCGCACTGCCCACATCATCGCCGCCGAAATGGACGATCCAGCTGCGCGCGCTGAGCTTGCCGCCTTGATTGCGGAGGAGGGTGCTTCGAAGTCGGTTGCGTCGGCGTCAACTGCGTGATCGCCTGAGCCACTGGTTGGCGCTACGCCGCCCGCTGGCTGCTGGCCGTGGGCGCCACTCCCGCTTTTTTTCGCAGCATCGCCGCCTGAGCCACCCGTTGCTGCCAATTGGATGCGTGTCAGAGTGTGAATCAACCTCAGGTTCGCTCTCAATAATGCTATAATTCAAAGCTTTACTTCGTTTGGCGAAACTACCCCTAAATCTGATTGTGGTGGTGTCGCCGTTCATCGCTTCCGCCGCATTTCGCTTCAATTCGTCCGGTGGGGGCGACTTCTTTTCGAGGCAATCGCATGGCCAAGAAAATCGCTCCCCGCACCAGTCCTTCGCGCGCCGCCTCGAAAAGCGCTGCCAAATCGGCACGACCGTTGGCGAAGCCCGTTGCAAAAAAAGTGGCCACCAAAAAGCCTGCCGCTCCCGCCAAGAAAGTTCAAAAGCCTGTGATCAAAAAAGCTGCGCCGGCCTCCAAGGCCGCTGTAATAAAATCTGCTCCCCGGCCGGTCTCCAAAGCCGCTCCCGCAAAAAGTGGAGGGCATCGTGCTGCCACGCCCGCCAAAGTGGGCAAAGGTGCGGTGATGGCCAATGGTGCAGGGGTGGTCAAAGGTGCCGCACTCACGGCTAAAGAAATTGCAGCCAAGCTGCTCAAAGCTGCAGGCAAGGTTGACCCTAAAGCCACGCCCAAGGATGACGCCAAGGTACCGGCTGCTGCCGAGGCAACGCCGGCGGTGGACGCCAACGGCAAGGCCCCGAAAAAGAAAAGCGAACGCTCGGCGCGCAAGGCACGTGAGCGCATGGAGTTGCTGGTATTGCAACAAGCGCCGACGCCTGAAGATGTTGAGGCTCGCCGTAACAAATTGAAGACCCTGATCAAACTGGGCAAGGAGCGAGGCTTCCTGACCTACGCGGAGGTGAATGACCATCTGCCAGACGACGTGGTGGACGCCGAGCAGATCGAGGCGATCATCAGCACCTTCAGTGACATGGGCATCTCGGTGTTTGATCAGGCACCCGATGCGGAAACGCTGCTGCTCAACGAAAACGCTACCGCTGCTGTTGCCGAAGACATCGAAGAAGAAGCTGAGGCTGCTGCTTCGTCACTCGACTCGGAATTCGGCCGCACCACCGATCCGGTGCGCATGTACATGCGCGAAATGGGTTCGGTCGAACTGCTGACGCGTGAAGGCGAGATCGAAATTGCCAAACGTATCGAAGATGGCTTGAAGCACATGATCCTAGCGATTGCCGCCTGCCCGACCACGATTGCCGAAATCGTCGAGATGGCTGGCAAGATTTCGCGCGAGGAAATGCGCATCGACGAACTGGTCGATGGCTTGATTGATCCGAACGCCCCCGAGACCGTTCCCGCGCCTGCCGTTGTGGCAGCAGCCGACGATGACGCCGAGCTCGAAACCGAAGCAGTCGAAGAAGAAGACGACGATGGCGAAGCCGCCAGTGCAGCCAACGCGGCCGCGATGGCAGAGTTGAAGCAAAAGGCGCTGGAAGCATTCTCGCGCATTTACCATCTGCACGAGAAGATGAAAAAGATTTTCGCTGCCAAGGGTTACAAGACCAAACCGCACCTCGACACGCAGCGCAAGATTTCCGATGAACTGATGAAGATTCGCTTCACTGCGCGTATGGTGGAGAAGCTGTGCGACATGCTGCGCAGCCAGGTGGATCAGGTGCGCCGCCACGAGCGCGGCATCCAGGAACTGTGCGTCATCAAATCCGGCATGCCGCGTCCCTATTTCATCAAGGAGTTCCCGGGGCACGAAACCAACCCGCGCTGGGCCCAGCGTGAGGTCGAATCGGGTCGCCCCTACACTCTGGTAATGGAGCGCTTCCTGCCGGCGATCCAGGAGCATCAGCAAAGGTTGCTTGATTTGCAAAATACGCTCGGCATCCCGCTCAAGGATCTCAAGGAGATCAACAAGCAGATGTCTACCGGCGAGGCCAAGGCGCGTCGGGCCAAGCGCGAAATGACCGAGGCCAATCTGCGCCTGGTGATCTCGATTGCCAAGAAATACACCAACCGCGGCCTGCAGTTTCTCGATCTGATCCAGGAAGGCAACATCGGCCTGATGAAGGCGGTGGACAAGTTCGAGTACCGCAGGGGCTACAAATTCTCCACCTACGCCACCTGGTGGATCCGTCAGGCGATCACGCGTTCGATCGCGGATCAGGCGCGCACCATTCGTATCCCGGTGCATATGATCGAAACGATCAACAAGATGAACCGCATCTCGCGTCAGATCCTGCAGGAAACCGGGCAAGACCCCGATCCGGCTACGCTGGCAGTTCGCATGGAAATGCCCGAGGAGAAGATCCGCAAGATCCTCAAGATCTCCAAGGAGCCGATTTCAATGGAAACCCCAATCGGCGATGACGATGATTCGCATCTGGGAGATTTCATCGAAGATCACTCCACCGTTGCGCCCAACGACGCGGCGGTATTTGCCAGCCTGCGCGGCGTGACCAAGGACGTGCTGGACACGCTGACGCCGCGCGAAGCGAAAGTGCTGCGCATGCGTTTCGGCATCGAGATGAACACCGACCACACGCTGGAAGAAGTCGGCAAGCAGTTCGACGTCACGCGCGAGCGCATACGCCAGATCGAGGCCAAGGCGCTGCGGAAGCTCCGCCATCCCTCGCGCTCCGAGCGGCTCCGGAGCTTCCTCGACAACGAAAGCTGATCCGGCCTTCCCACCGCGTAACGG
>JANLTL010000364.1:0-5948 GCA_031362905.1 Burkholderiales bacterium
AGTTTGACCGGGCGGGCGGGATAGGACTGCCCGGCGGCGGCGCAGGCAAACGCCGCCAGCAGGAGGAAAGCAAAGGCTCGGACGAAGGACATCACGGACATCGCGAACTTCCAAAAATGGCGCAAGGATGAGACAGGATACGGCATCTCGCAAGAGGTGCCGTCTGCGGCGTGCGGAGTAAAATTCCCTGCATGTCTGCGCCCCGTTTTGTTCATCTCCGCCTGCACTCGGAGTATTCCATCACCGATGGATTGACGCGGATCGACGGCGCGGTGGCCAAGGCAGCAAAGGATGGCATGGGTGCGCTGGCGCTGACCGACTTGTCCAACCTGTTCGGCATGGTCAAGTTCTACAAGGCGGCGCGCAGCAATGGCGTCAAGCCGATTGTCGGGGCCGATGTCTGGATCACCAATCATGCGGATCGCGACAAGCCGGCGCGCGTACTGCTTCTGGTCACATCGAACGCAGGTTATCTGCTCCTGTGCCGTCTGCTCACACGTGCATGGTTGACCAATCAGCACCGCGGGCGCGCCGAGATCGACAAGGCCTGGTTCAAGGAAGGCAGCACCGGACTGATCGCGCTGTCGGGCCTGCTCACCGGGCCCGGTGCCGGTGACATCGCGCAGGCGCTTGACGCCGGCAAGGCGGACACGGCCGAGGTGCTCGCGCACGAGTGGGCGGCGGCGTTCCCCAATCGTTTTTACGTCGAAGTGCAGCGTGACCGCGCCTCGGGCTTTGCCAATCACATTGAGCAGCAGATGCGACGCATCGTCAAGGTTGCTGCCAAGGCCAAATTGCCGGTGGTCGCAACCCACGCCATCGAGTTTCTCGACGCCAGCGAGTTTCGTGCGCACGAGGCACGCGTATGCGTGGCGGAAGGTTTCATGCTCGGTGACACGCGGCGCCCCAAGCACTATTCGCCCGAGCAATATTTCAAGTCGCAGGACGAAATGGTGGCGCTGTACGCCGACTTTCCTGCGGCGCTTGAGAATGCTGTCGCGATTGCGCAGCGCTGCAATTTCACCATCGTCCTTGGCAAGGCCCATCTGCCGAATTTCCCCACGCCGCCGGGCGTGACGATCGACCATTTTCTCGCCAAGCTGTCACGCGAGGGGCTCGACCGCCGCCTGGTGCAGTTGTATCCCGATACGGCGGTACGCGATGCGGCACGGTCGCGCTATGCCGAGCGCCTCGAATTCGAGATCAACACGATCTGCAAGATGGGTTTCCCCGGATATTTTTTGATCGTGGCCGATTTCATCAACTGGGGCAAGAACAATGGTGTGCCGGTGGGGCCGGGGCGCGGGTCTGGTGCGGGTTCCCTCGTGGCCTATTCGCTCGGCATCACTGACCTTGACCCGCTTGCCTATAACCTGCTGTTCGAGCGCTTTCTCAATCCCGATCGCGTCTCAATGCCCGACTTCGATATCGACTTCTGCGAAAACGGGCGCGACAAGGTCATTCAATACGTCAAGCAAAAGTACGGTGAAGAGAGCGTGTCGCAAATCGCCACCTTTGGCACCATGGCGGCCAAGGCGGCGGTGCGCGACATCGGGCGCGTGCTTGATCTCGGCTATAACTTTTGCGACGGCATCGCCAAGCTGATTCCGTTTCAACCCGGCAAGCTCGTTACGATCCAGATGGCGCGCGAGATGGAGCCGCTGCTCAAGGAGCGCGAAAAGAAAGAAGAAGAAGTGCAGGAGTTGCTCTCGCTCGCCGAGCAGGTCGAGGGCCTGACGCGGTCGGTTGGCAAGCATGCAGGCGGGGTACTGATTGCGCCGGGCCGGCTGACCGATTTTTGCCCGCTCTATACGCAGGGCGGCTCGGCCGATGGCAGCGGCGGTGGCGCGGTGAGTCAATTTGACAAGGACGATGTGGAAGCGGTGGGCCTGGTCAAGTTCGACTTTCTTGGTCTGACCACCCTCACGATTCTCGACCACGCTGAGAAATTCATCCGCAAGCTGCATCCGGAATTACCCCGGTTCAGTTGCGCCACACTGCCCCTCGACAACGCGCCTGCCTACGATGTCTTCAAAAAGGCCGACACGGTTGCCGTGTTCCAGTTTGAAAGCCGCGGCATGCGCGACATGTTGATCGGTGCGCGTCCCGACCGCTTTGAGGACATCATTGCCCTGGTGGCTTTGTACCGTCCCGGCCCGATGGACCTGATCCCCGACTTCATCGAGCGCAAGCACACGCTCGCACGCACCGGAAAACGCTCCTGGGGCTATCAGGACGAGCGCATGGCACCACTGATGGACGAGACCTACGGCATCATGGTCTATCAGGAACAGGTGATGCAGACCGCGCAGGTGATTGGCGGCTATTCGCTGGGCGGTGCCGACCTTTTGCGCCGCGCGATGGGCAAGAAGAAGGCCGAGGAAATGGCCGAGCAGCGCCAGATCTTCCGCGATGGCGCCGGCAAGAACGGCGTGGCGCTTGATACCGCCGACGAAATCTTTGACTTGATGGAGAAGTTTGCCGGCTACGGCTTCAACAAGTCCCATGCCGCCGCTTACGCATTGCTGGCGTATCACACGGCGTATCTGAAGGCGCATTTTCCGGCGGAGTTTTACGCTGCCAACATGTCGGCGATGATGGACGACACCGACAAGGTGCAGATTCTGGTGCAGGACGCCAAGGAAAATGGCATCGTCGTGTTGCCGCCGGACATCAATACCTCGGAATACCGGTTCCAGCCCTTGCCGCCAGAGCAGAATGCGGATGGCGAGCACGTAGGCCAATCACGCGGCCTGTTGTATGGTTTGGGGGGCGTCAAGGGCACCGGTGCGGGTGCAGTCGAGAACATCATTGCAGCGCGCAGCAAGGCGCGGTTTACCGACCTGTTCGATTTTTGCGCGCGCATCGACCGCCGCGTGGTCAACAAACGTGCGGTTGAAGCGATGGTGCGCGCCGGAGCGTTCGATGCCCTCGAACCGGATCGAGCCGCCTTGTTTGCAAGCGTGGGTCTGGCCATTGAAGCGGCCGATCAGGCTGAGCAAAACGCCTCACAAGGTGGCCTCTTTGGCGGCCCGTCCGACGCCGATGCGCACGCGCACAAGCCCGAACTGATCCGCACCCTGCGCTGGAGCGCGCGCGACAAGCTGCTCAACGAAAAGCTAGCGCTCGGGCTGTATCTCTCGGGCCACCTGTTTGACGCTTATGCTCCTGAAGTACGGCAGATCGCAAAGACGAAATTGATCGACGTGCAGCCGCGCAATGAGCAAATGCTGCTCGCCGGCGTGGTCTCGCAATTTCGCACCGCGATGACCCGGCGCGGCAAGATGATCATCGTTGAGATCGACGACGGCACCGCCAAACTGGAGCTCACCGTGTTCAACGAGCTCTATGAGCAGCATCGTGACATTCTCAAGCTTGACGAATTGCTGGTGATCGCGGGCAAAGTGCGCGAAGACCAGTTCTCCGGCGGCATGCGTGCGGGAGCGGAAAAGATTTTTGGCCTCAACGATTTGCGCCGTGTCTATGCGCGTTCCTTGACACTGTGCATGAACGGTCAGGCCGACACCGGAAAATTGATGACGCTGCTCGCGCCGCACAAGAATGGCACCTGCCCGGTGGTCATCGAATATGACAATGGCAGTGCGCGTTGCGCTCTTCCCTTGCCCGATGACTGGCGCATCAACCCGCGCGAAGAATTGTTGCAGGGCTTGCGTGACTGGCTCTCGCCGCAGGGCGTGACGGTCGTTTACTGACACCGGCCGGAACCACCGAAACGCGCCAATGAGCACAAACGGGCTGCCCGATGCGGTCGATCTTTCGCAGGTCAAGCGTGCACTGATCGTCAAATTGCGCCATCACGGCGACGTTTTGCTCGCGTCCCCCGTATTCAATGTTCTCAAGGCGCGTGCGCCGCATGTCGAGATTGACGCGCTGGTGTATCAGGACACGCAAGAAATGCTGTCGCTGCATCCTGCCATCAGTAGCATCCACACGGTGGATCGCACCTGGAAGCATGCCGGTGTGCTGACCCAGGCGCGCGCCGAATGGGCGCTGTGGCGGCGTCTCAAAGCGCGCCGCTACGATCTATTAATTCAGCTTACCGAACATCGCCGTGGCATGTGGCTGGCCAAGACCCTCAAGCCGCGGGTTCGCGTGGCGCCGCAATTTCACAATGACGATGCGCTGTGGCAGGAGAGCTTCACGCACTTCTACAAGCTGCCCGCGCGCGGCAACAGCCGGCACACGGTTGAATCGAACCTCGATGCGCTGCGCCGCATCGGCATTCAACCCGCAGAAGACGAGAAGCCGCTGCTCTTGATTGATGGCGCGCAAGCGGCCACGCGCGTAGATGCCTTGCTCGCGGAGCGCGGCGTGGCGCCGGGCTACGTACATATTCATCCGACTTCGCGCTGGCTGTTCAAGACCTGGCCTGCTGAGCGCGTCGCGCAATTGATCGACGCGTTGCAAGCCGAAGGCCACCGCGTGGTGCTCACCGCCGGGCCGGCGCAAAAGGAAATGGCGGTGATCGAACGCATTCTCGGTCTGTGTGCGGCGCCACCGGTGAATCTCTCCGGACAGCTAAGCCTGAAGGAAGTGGCGAGCGTGGCGCGCCGCGCGGCACTATTTGTCGGCGTCGATTCCGCGCCGATGCACATCGCCGCGAGTCAAGGCACGCGAACGCTCGCGCTGTTTGGCCCCTCGGGCGACATCGAGTGGGGGCCGTGGAAGACCGTACATCGCATTGTTGCCTCAGACGTGCATCCCTGTCGCCCCTGCGGGCAGGACGGTTGCGGCGGCAGCAAGGTCAGCGAATGTCTGACTACGCTGCCGGTGGCGCGGGTGCTGGATGCCGCGCGCGCTCTATTGGCCATCTAGACGGCGGGAGAGTTTTCTTGGCTTTGAGTTTCGGCTCGCTCATCCGCAGCCCGGATTCAGCCTTGGCTTACTTTCCGGAATTCCCAAGCATGTCCGCCGCCCAGCGCGGCAGTGGTGACGCATGCAACTCCACGTCGGCGCCGGAACACACAGCCAGCAGGCGCGGCCCGCCGATCGAAACCTCTTGTGCATCGAACAGCATCGACATGTTCGCCAGCTTGACCGCCTGCGCGAGATGGCTAAGCGTGCGCGGATAGCGCTCAAGAATCTTGTGGGGCGGCACATGGTGACCGCCCTCGCCGACCCTGCGCCGCACGCGCTGCAGCAGCAAGCGCGGCTCATCGACGCAGACAACGTACAACACGACCGAAAAGCCGCGCTTCTGCGCGGTGCCAATCAGATCAAGCTTGGATGGATGCGAGAACACCGTTTCGCTGATGAACGATGTGCCGCGGCGTAGCAAGCTGGCCCGCCGCGCATCGGCCCAAGTGCGTGCGGCTTCGGAGCGTTCGACCGGATTGGTGATGTGCGAGAGCTGCTCGCACTCGTGGATGTCCGCGTTGACGAATTCGAGTGCGGGGTGGCGCGGCGCGATCAGGTAATCGTAGAGAGTTGACTTGCCGGCGCCGTTCGGACCGGCAATCAGGTGAAGGATCGCCACGCGGTGTCGATCAGTTCACCCTGCTTACCTGCGGCCGGCTTTGCTGGCCGCGTGGGTCGCACGCGCCGCATTGGCCGCCACCGCTTCGCTCGCGCGGCGCGCCAGCGCGCCTGATTTGGCCAGCGCGACGACATGCGTTTTGAGGGAGGCCATTTCGATAGCGTCAGCGGTAGAGTCTGCCGCGCGGCTTTCCTTAACCGCCTTTGGTCTGCCGGCCTTGACCGGCTGGTTCTGGGCTGCGCTCCGGCCGGCATACACGGCGGCGTCCTGCCGCGCAATCAAGGCGCCGGTATCGCGCGCGGTCAAACCGGCGGACTCAAGCGAGCGGCCAAGCGTGGCCCAGTATTCGATCTGGCTTGCGACCGAGCGGCGCATGGTGAGTGCGGATGCGCGGGCATCATCGACCAGTGCAGCAGCGAGTTTGACGGACGTAAAGCTTGAACTGGCAGCC
>JANLTL010000387.1:0-15707 GCA_031362905.1 Burkholderiales bacterium
ACCTGGCGAGCGCCGCAAACTGCCTGCGCGTCGCGAGGTCTGTGCCTCAGCCGTTAAAAGGTGCCCGGATAGACGCCGCCGTCAAGCAGCCAGTTTTGCCCGGTGATGAAGCCTGCATGGGCACTGCAAAGGAATGCGCAGGCCGCGCCAAACTCGGCGGCAGTGCCAAAGCGACCGCTTGGATTGGCAGCCATGCGCTCGGCGATCAAGGCTTCCGACGTCTTGCCGGCTTTCTTGGCATTGAAGGCCATGTTGGCGCGCAGGCGGTCAGTGTCAAACGGGCCCGGTAAAAGTCCGTTGATGGTCACGTTGTGCTTGGCAATCGAGCGCGACAATCCGGCCACAAAGCCGGTGAGACCGCTGCGCGCGCCATTCGACAACCCGAGTTCGGGGATCGGCGCCTTGACCGCGCCAGATGTGATGTTGACGATGCGGCCGAACTTGTTGGCGATCATGGCGTCGACTGTGGACTTGATCAACTCAATCGGCGTCAGCATGTTGGCATCGAGCGCCTTGATCCAGGTGTCGCGATCCCAGTCGCGAAAATCGCCAGGGGGCGGGCCGCCGGCGTTATTGACCAGGATATCGGGTTTGGGAAAGGCGGCAAGTGCAGCGGCGCGGCCTTCGGGCGTGGTGATGTCGCCGGCCACGGCAATGACTCTCACCCCGTGCGCCTTGCGAATTTCGGCGGCAGTGGCTTCGAGCGCCTCGGCGCCGCGTGCGGTGATCACGAGGTTGACACCTTCGGCGGCGAGCGCTTCGGCGCAGCCTTTACCGAGGCCTTTGCTGGCGGCGCAGACGAGAGCCGTCCTGCCCTTCAATCCCAAATCCATATCGCTTCCTTTCGGTGATTCATTCAAATGGCCAAACGCGCAGGACGCGTCTACCGGCAAATTGCCCTTGCGCACCCAGTAATGGTGAACCGTCGAGCAACACCGCCGCGCAGTATAAAGCGCTCCGCTGCGGCGCGGGCCATGGGTCAATGGGTTCACGGGCAAACGCAAGCGTATATCGGGCCGCCAAAACACGGGCCATCGACCTCGCAGCTGCCATCAGCGCTTTCTGCCGCCCATGATCGAGCCGAGTACGCCGCGCAAAATCTCGCGGCCGACTTGCGAGCCAATCGCGCGCGCGGCCGATTTGGCCATCGCTTCGCCGATGCTTTCGCGGCGTGCGGCAAAGCGGCCGCCGCTCGTCTTGCCACCCGTGTCGGCGCCCGCACCGCCGCCAAACATGCCGCCAATCTTGTCAAAAAAGCCAGGCTCGGCATCGCCAGAAGTGTTGGTGGGAGCGGGTTGCGTGGCACCATCGGCCGGTGATCCGCTTGTACCAACGGATGTGGCGGCATCGCCTTTGCGGGTTTCGGCACGGCCCTTCAATTTTTCATAGGCCGAATCACGATCAACCGTTTTTTCGTAGACGCCGGCGACGATGGAGTTGGCGAGCAGGGCGCTGCGCTCGGTGTCGCTGATCGGCCCGATTTGCGAGATGGGCGGCACGACGAACGCACGCTCGACCACGCAAGGTCGCCCCTTTTCATCGAGAAAAGAGACCAGCGCCTCACCGACCGAGAGTTCGGTGATCGCTACCGCCACGTCGAGTTTCGGATTGGCACGCATGGTTTCGGCAGCGGCCTTCACTGCTTTCTGGTCGCGCGGCGTGAAGGCGCGCAACGCGTGCTGCACGCGGTTGCCGAGTTGCGCAAGCACGGTGTCGGGCACGTCGAGCGGGTTCTGTGTCACGAAATAGACGCCGACGCCCTTGCTGCGAATCAGGCGCACCACCTGCTCGATCTTTTCCAGCAAGGGCTTGGGCGCGTCGGTGAACAGCAAATGCGCTTCGTCGAAGAAGAACACCAGCTTCGGTTTTTCCAGGTCGCCGGCTTCAGGCAAATGCTCAAACAACTCCGAGAGCAGCCACAGCAAGAAAGTGGAGTAAAGCTTGGGCGCATTGAGCAGCTTGTCGGCGACCAGGACGTTGACCACACCGCGCCCGGCGCCATCGGTTTGCATCAGGTCGTCGATGTTGAGCATCGGCTCGCCGAAAAACTGGTCTGCGCCTTGCTGTTCAATCGCCAACAGCCCGCGCTGAATCGCGCCAATCGATGCCGCCGATACATTGCCGTATTCAGTGGTGAAGGTCGAGGCGTTGTCGCCAACGTGCTGGCACATCGCGCGCAGGTCTTTGAGATCGAGCAGCAACAGGCCGTTGTCATCGGCGATCTTGAACACCATTTGCAGTACGCCTTGCTGGGTGTCGTTCAGATTCAGCATGCGCGCGAGCAGAAGCGGTCCCATGTCTGAAATGGTCGCGCGCACCGGGTGGCCCTTGCCTCCACCTTTCTCAGCAGGCAGGGCCCCGAATACATCCCACAGTGTGACCGGGCAGCCAGCCCATTTCGGCTCGTCCAGTTTGAGTGCATCGAGCCGTTCCTTGACCTTGCCTGCCATCTTGCCGGCGTTGGCGATGCCGGTCAGGTCACCCTTGATGTCGGCCATAAAGACCGGCACACCAATGGCGGAAAAACGCTCTGCGAGCTTTTGCAGTGTGACGGTTTTACCGGTGCCGGTGGCACCGGTGATCAGACCGTGGCGGTTGGCGAAAGCGGGCAGGAGCGCGAGATCGGCAGTGTCGTTCTTGGCTATCAGCAGTGGATCAGGCACGGTGGCGCTCCGGCAAAAGGTAAAATCACGTCTTCAATGATGCACCGGAATTGTAGGGGAAACAGATGGCAGGTCACTCGAAATGGGCCAACATTCAGCACCGCAAGGGGCGCCAGGATGAGAAACGTGGCAAGATTTTCACGCGCCTGATCAAGGAGATCACGGTTGCTTCGCGCATGGGCGGCAGCGACATGAGCATGAACCCGCGCCTGCGCCTCGCGGTTGAAAAAGCTTCCGGCGCGAACATGCCCAAAGACACAGTCGAGCGTGCGATCAAGCGTGGCGCCGGCGAGCTTGATGGCGCGAATTACGAAGAGATTCGCTACGAAGGCTATGGCACCGGCGGCGCGGCGGTGATGGTCGATTGCATGACCGACAACCGCACCCGCACCGTGGCTGAAGTGCGCCACGCCTTTTCCAAATACGGCGGCAACCTCGGCACCGATGGCTCGGTCGCTTTCATGTTCAAGCACTGCGGGCAATTTTTGTTTGCGCCCGGTCTCACCGAAGATGCCGTGATGGAAGCGGCGCTCGAGGCGGGCGCCGAAGATGTGATCGCCAATGACGACGGCTCGATTGAAGTGGTGTGCAGCGCTGGTGATTTTGAGGCGGTGAAAAATGGGTTGGAGAAGGCGGGGCTAAAACCGGCGATGGCGGAGGTCACGATGAAGGCGCTCAGCGCCACCGAGCTTGATGCCGACGAATCGGTGAAGATGCAAAAACTGCTCGATGCCATCGAAGACTGCGATGACGTGCAGGAGGTCTACACCACTGCCGTGCTGTCGGAGTAGATGACTGCATGAAACTACTGGTGGTCGGATCAGGTGGCCGCGAACACGCGCTGGCCTGGAAGCTTTCACAATCGCAGCGCGTGCAGATGGTCTACGTGGCGCCCGGCAATGGTGGCACCGCGCAGGAACCCAATCTCGAGAATCTGGCGATCACCGGCATCCATGCGCTCGCCGATTTCGCCGCGAAGGAGCACATTCATCTCACCGTGGTGGGGCCGGAAGCGCCACTCGCCGCCGGCATTGTCGATGTGTTCCGCTTGCGCGGGCTGAAGATTTTTGGCCCGACCAGGGCGGCGGCACAACTGGAAAGCTCCAAGGATTTCGCCAAGGCATTTATGCAGCGCCATGGCATTCCGACGGCCGCCTATCAAACCTTCAGCGATGCCGCCGCAGCGCACGCCTATGTGGACGGGCAGGGCGCACCGATCGTGATCAAGGCCGATGGCCTCGCGGCGGGCAAAGGGGTGGTGGTGGCCATGACCTTGCCTGCAGCCCACGCTGCGATCGAGATGATGCTCACTGACAACAAGATGGGCGATGCGGGCGCACGCGTCGTCATCGAGGAGTTTCTCGAGGGTGAAGAAGCCAGTTTCATCGTGATGGTCGATGGCCAGCACGTATTGCCGCTCGCTACCAGCCAGGACCACAAGCGACTTCAGGATGGCGATGCGGGGCCGAACACGGGGGGCATGGGCGCCTATTCACCGGCCCCGGTGGTGACGCCAAAAATTCATGCCGAAGTGATGCGCCACATCATCATGCCGACCGTGCAGGGCATGGCAAAAGAGGGCATCCCCTTCACCGGATTTCTTTATGCGGGTCTGATGATCGATGCATCGGGGCACGCCAAGGCGCTGGAGTTCAACTGCCGCATGGGTGACCCGGAAACGCAGCCGATCATGATGCGGCTCAAAAGCGAACTGATCGACATCTTCGAGCACGCTGTCGCCGGCACCCTTGACGGCATTGAAGCCGAGTGGGACCGCCGTACTGCGCTCGGTGTGGTCATGGCTGCGCACCATTATCCCGAGTCACCGCGCCAGGGCGATGTGATTGCCGGGCTGCCCAAATTCTCCGCAGCCACGGCAGTGCACAGCGGCACCGAGGCAGCCAAGGCGTCAGTTGGCGCGGACGACAAGGCGAGCGAAGCCAAGGTGTTTCATGCGGGCACCATTCGCGAGGGGAACATCACACTTACCAGCGGTGGCCGCGTGTTGTGCGTGACGGCGTTGGGCGACAGTGTAAAGGTCGCACAGCGCAACGCCTATGAGGCGCTGGAGCCGATCCACTTTGACGGCATGCAGTTTCGCACTGACATTGGTTATCGCGCCATCGATCATAAAGCGGTGTCAAAGCGCGGCGAATGAAGTCCGCGCGCAGCCTCGCAGACTGGCTCAGGTTTATCGAGTCATTGCATCCAGCCACGATAGAGATGGGTCTTGAGCGGGTGGGCCTGGTAGCGCGCGCACTGGAGATTCATTTTGACTGCCCGGTGATCACGGTGGCCGGTACCAATGGCAAGGGCTCCACCTGCGCCATGCTTGAATCCATACTGCGCGCCGCGCGCTATCGCACCGGGCTCTACACCTCACCGCATTTGCTGGCCTTCAATGAGCGCATTCGTGTCGACGGTGCCGATGTCGACGACGCCACGCTGTGCGCCGCGTTTGAGCGAGTCGAAGCCGCTCGTGTGGCGGCGGGCGATGTCGCGCTGACGTACTTTGAATTCACCACCCTGGCTGCGTTTGTGCTTTTTTGCAATGCACAGCCAGATTGCGTGATTTTGGAAGTCGGTCTCGGCGGACGACTTGATGCGGTCAATGTGATCGACGCCGATTGCGCGATCCTGACCAGTGTCGATCTCGATCATCAGGCCTATCTGGGTAGCACGCGCGAGAAAATTGGCTGGGAGAAGGCACACATTTTCCGCGCCGGCAAATCGGCCATTGTGTCTGAGCCGCGTCCGCCGCATACGGTAACTGATCTGGCGGCCGCTCTGGGAGCCACTCTTCACAGGGTTGGCAGTGAGTTTGGCTATGCCGGGGCAGGCGGCCCCAATGGCACGCAATGGAAATTCTGGTTCAAATCCGACGGTGCCGAGCCGGTCACACGCAACGGCTTGCCGTACCCGGCACTGCGCGGGGCCAATCAATTGCTCAACGCGGCAGGCGCACTCGCTGCGCTTGAGACTCTGCGTGTGCGCCTGCCGGTGTCGATGCAGGCAATTCGTGAAGGCTTGCTCTACGTTGACTGGCCCGGGCGTTTTCAAATGCTGCCGGGCAAGCCACAAGTGATCCTCGATGTTGCCCACAATCCGCATGCAGCGGGCGTGCTGGCCGAGAACCTGTCGAGCATCGGTTACGCACCCTACACCCATGCGGTGTTTGGCATGCTTGCGGACAAGGACATCGCGGCGGTGGTGAAGTTGCTCGATGGCAAGATCGACACGTGGCAACTAGCGTCACTGCCCGGGCCGCGTGGGGTGAGCGCGGCCGCGTTAGGGGACGTCCTGCAGCGCGCCGGGGTCAAAGGTGAGCGCGCCCTGTACGACAATCCCGCTGCCGCATATCGCGCCGCACGCCGCCGCGCAGGGGAGGGTGATAGAATTTTGGTGTTCGGCTCCTTCCTCACGGTCACCGACGTAATGCAGGTTTTGAAGGCTCCCGCACCGCATGGCGACTCCCGCTGAAGCAGACGATTCCACACTAAAACGCCGCGCCCGTCGCCGCCTGATCGGCGCGATTGCGCTGGCATTGGTGGCCGTGATCGTGTTGCCGATGGTGTTTGATGCGGAGAGAAAGGTTCTCGACGCTGACATTTCGATTCAGATTCCCGACAAGGACGCGCTTGTCACCAAGGGACCGGGTGCGCCAATTCCGCCGGGGGGTGGCAAGGCGACGTCGGCAGCCGATACCAAGACGGACATGACGTCCGGCACCAAGGCAGGCGCCAAGAGCGATGTTGCAAGTGCCGTCAAGGCAGATGCCAGTTCTCCGGCCAAATCAGATGTGAAGGGTGACGTGAAGGCGGAGGCCAAAGCCGATGCCAAAGCTGATGCCAAAGCATCGACGGGCGCCAAGTCGGTCGAAGTGCGCAGCGTCAAAGACCTTGCCGAAGAGAAGCGCGCCGCTGCCATCCTGAATGCGCAGGTCGACGCTGCGGCTGCTGCCAAAGGGGTTGCGTCGCCCAAGTTACCTGTAGCAGAAGGCGCCTTCGCAGTACAGGTCGGCGCATTCGCAGCCGAGGACAAGGTCAAGGATGTGCGCGACAAACTGGGCGCCTCTGGCATCAAGACCTACATCGAGAAGTTCGACACCCAGGACGGTGAGCGCACTCGCGTGCGCGCCGGGCCGTTTGCCGCGCGCGAGGCAGCCGAAGCCGCGCGCGAGCAAATCAGGAGTCTGGGATTCGCCAACGCCAACGTGGTGCCACGCTGATGTTGGGTTGCGTGGCCTGGCGTCTTGCATGACGATCATTGACTTCATTGTCCTTGCCATCCTGCTGATCTCGATCATCGTATCGGTGATGCGCGGATTGGTGCGCGAAATTCTCTCGCTGATCGGTTGGATCGCGGCTTTTGTGGTCGCGAGCCTGTTTGCCAGTGAGGCTGCGGCCCTGCTGCCGTCAGTGATCGGGTTGCCGATCCTGCGCGTCATCGTCGGGTTTTTGCTGCTTTTGCTGGGCGGCGCCCTGGTCATGGCGTTGGTCAACTGGGGCATCCTGCACGCCATTTCCGCAGCGGGACTCGACTTGGCCGACCGCGGCCTCGGCGGTTTGTTTGGCCTCGCGCGCGGCTTCGTCATCGTCATCGCCCTGGTCATGGTGGGCGGCATGACGCGCCTGCCGCAAATGGATGTCTGGAGGGATGCGCTGTTGAGCCCGCTCGCAGAGACAGCGGTCAACACGCTTCTGCCATTTTTGCCGGCGGAAATAGCCGGCAAGGTAAAATTCTGAATTACGCGACTGGCTGCCGTGCACCAGCGGTAGCCTAGCCCCAGGTACCCACCACGGCCCGGATTCCAGGCCTGAAAGAGCGCACCATGTGCGGAATCGTCGGCGTTGTCTCCCAACATCCGGTCAATCAGTTGCTTTATGACGGGCTGTTGCTGCTTCAGCATCGCGGTCAGGATGCGGCGGGTATTGCCACCGCAGACAACAAGACCTTCTATATGCATAAGGGCATGGGCTTGGTGCGTGACGTATTCCGCACCCGCAATATGCGCGACCTGCCCGGCACCATGGGGCTGGCGCACTGCCGCTATCCTACCGCAGGCTCCTCCAACAACCCGGCGCTGGCACAGCCGTTCTATGTCAATTCGCCGTTCGGGTTGACGCTGGTACACAACGGCAACCTGACCAACACCGCTGAGCTTACCGAGGACATGTTCCGCCAGGACCTGCGCCATATCAACACCGATTCGGATTCCGAAGTGCTGCTTAACGTGCTGGCGCACGAGATGGAGAAGCACACGCGCAATTTCCGTCTCGACACGGCCGCGATTTTTCAGTCGGTATCGCGGGTGCACGAACGCGTGCGCGGCGCCTATGCAGTGGTGGCGATGATTGCCGGCTATGGCCTGCTCGCGTTCCGTGATCCGTTCGGCATCCGCCCCTTGTGTCTTGGGCGCTGGGACCACGATGGCCGTGTGGACTACATGGTGGCGTCGGAGTCGGTCGCGCTCGAAGGTTTGGGGTTTGAATTTGTGCGTGACATTGAACCGGGCGAAGCGGTCTATATTGACCTTGACGGCAACCTTTCAGCGCAACAGTGCGCCAAGAAGACCTCGCTCAACCCCTGCATCTTTGAGTACGTCTATCTGGCGCGCCCCGACTCGCAGATGGATGGCGTCTCGGTCTACGCTGCGCGCCTCAAACTCGGCGAGTTTCTTGCAGAGAAGATTGATGCCCTGGGCCTCACATCAAAAATTGACGTCGTGATGCCGATTCCCGACTCGTCACGCCCTTCCGCGATGCAGCTTGCGATGAAGTTGAAGCTGGACTACCGCGAAGGCTTCATCAAGAACCGTTACATCGGCCGCACCTTCATCATGCCGGGGCAGGCGGTGCGCAAGAAGTCTGTGCGGCAGAAACTCAATGCCATCGGCGTCGAGTTCAAAGGCAAGAACGTGCTGATCGTCGATGACTCCATTGTGCGCGGCACCACCAGCCGCGAGATCGTCAACATGGCACGCGAAGCGGGCGCTGCCAAGGTGTTCTTTGCCTCCAGCGCGCCGCCGGTGCGCTATGCCAACGTGTACGGCATCGACATGCCGACGCGCCATGAGTTGATTGCCAGTGAACGCAGCGAAGCCGAAGTCGCCGCGGAAATCGGCGCCGACGAGTTGATTTATCAGGACCTCGATGCCCTCGAGCGTGCCGTGCGCGATCTCAACCCCAAACTCACCCATTTCGAGACCTCCTGTTTCTCTGGCAACTACATCACCGGCGATGTGACCAGTGAATATTTGTCGGGCATCGAGACCGCACGCGATCAACATCGCGACAGCGGCGGCGACGAAGACGAACACCAGCTTGGCCTGAACCTGGCAGTGGCCTGACCGCCTACGACGTGAGGCGGCTAGAAGTGGCTCCCAGAGCCATTCTTGGCGGAGAATCCAGATTGTGATATAGTTCTTTTGCGCCGATTTGAGCAACAGCTTGCGGGCGCGGGAGGCGATGCAGATCGTTTCCAATAAATGCGGCTAAAGCGGATCAGGTCATCGCCCGCTTTGTGCCGTCCGGCTAAAGCGGGCTTTTTATTTGGGTGATGCCATGACACACGAGTTTGATGCATTTGATTTTGACACCCGCGCGGTTCGCGCCGGCCAGCGGCGCAGCGACTTCAACGAAAATTCCGAGGCGCTGTTCCTGACGTCCAGCTTTGTGCACGAAAGTGCGGCTGTCGCCGCGCAACGATTTGCCGGCACGCTCGATGGCAACGTCTATTCGCGCTTCACCAATCCTACGGTGACGATGTTCCAGGAGCGCCTCGCTGCGCTCGAAGGCATGGAGAGTTGTGTCGCCACCAGCTCAGGCATGTCGGCGGTATTGACAGCCGCAATGGCGCTGCTCAAGGCGGGTGATCACGTGATCTGCTCGCACAGCGTGTTTGGCAGCGTGATCACCTTGTTCGACAAAAACCTGCGGCGCTTTGGTGTCGAGACCTCGTTTGTCTCGGCGACCGATGCGGCAGCATGGCAAGCGGCGGTCAAACCCAACACCAAAATGCTGTTCGTCGAGACGCCGGCCAACCCGACGATGGAAGTGTCGGACATGGCTGCACTCAAGCAGGTGGCGGTGAAGGCAGGTGCACTGTTCGTGGTGGACAACTGTTTTTGTACGCCGGCGATCCAGCGGCCAGCAGAGTTTGGCGCCGACCTCGTGATCCATTCGGCCACCAAGTTTCTCGACGGGCAAGGCCGCATCGTCGGCGGTGCCATCGTTGGTGCCAAGGCGTTGGTCATGGGTGAAATCTACGGCTTCCTGCGCACCGCCGGGCCGTCGATGAGCCCGTTTAACGCGTGGGTTGCGCTGAAGGGGATGGAAACCTTGTCGATTCGCATGGAGGCACAGTCAGGGCGCGCGCTGCAGCTGGCGCGCTGGCTCGAGCAGCATCCTGCGGTGGCGCGTGTACTCTACCCCGGCCTCGAATCGCATCCGCAATTCGCGTTGGCGAAAGAGCAGCAGTCCGCCAGCGGCGAATTTCTGGGTGGCGCCGTGGTGTCGTTCGTGGTCAAGGGTGACGGTGCTGCGGCGCGTGACTCGGCATGGCGTGTGGTGGACGCCACCAAAGTGATTTCAATCACCGCCAATGTGGGCGACACCAAGAGCACCATCACCCATCCCGCGAGCACGACGCACGGGCGCATCAGCCCCGAGGCGCGTCAGGCTGCGGGGATTACCGAAGGCATGCTGCGCGTGTCGGTGGGGCTGGAGAGCATCAAGGACATTCAGGCTGACCTCGCGCGCGGTCTTGATCAGTAGGTATAAAACCCTCTGCCAGTCTTGCGCCCGAGATAGCCGGCCGCCACCATTTCCTTGAGCAAGGGCGCGGGGCGGTACTTCGAATCGTTGAAGCCTTCGTAAAACACATTCATCACCGAGAGCATGGTGTCAAGGCCAATCATGTCGGCCAGCGCCAGAGGGCCGATCGGCTGGTTGGTGCCAAGCTTCATGCCATTGTCGATGTCTTCCGCGGTGGCAAGGCCCTCGGCGAGTACGAAAATGGCTTCGTTGATCATCGGACAGAGGATGCGGTTGACCACGAAGCCAGGAGCGTTCTTGACGCAAATCGGGGCTTTGCCAACGCGCTTGGCCAGCGCTTCGGTCGCGGCAAACGTGGCGTCGCTGGTTTGCACTGCGCGAATGATTTCGACCAGAGCCATCATTGGCACCGGGTTAAAAAAATGCATGCCGATGAAAGCGGCGGGGCGCGAGGTTGCTGCGGCGAGTTGGGTGATCGAGATTGACGAAGTGTTGCTGGCGATGATGACGCCTGGACGTGCGACTGCATCAACATCCTTGAGAATCCGGCGCTTGAGATCGAGATTCTCGGTTGCCGCCTCGATGATGAAGTCAGTCGCCGCCAGGTCCTGCATGCCGGTCGTGCCTTTGATGCGCGCTATCGCTTCAGCCTTTTGCGCCTCGGTCATTTTCTCTTTTTTTATCAAGCGATCAAGACTGCCCGACACTGTCTTGATGCCGCGCTCGAGCGCTGCGTCGTTGATATCGAGCATGATGACATTGAGCCCGTTGGTGGCGCAGGCCTGCGCAATGCCGTTGCCCATGAGGCCGGCGCCGATGATGCCGATGGTTTGAATGGTCATGTGGATATCCCGTGAAATGCGTGAGTGGCAAAAGCGCCCTTGGGCGCCGATGGAAGGTGGGTGGCGGGTCGATGCGCGTTCAGGGGCGGCCTACGGCTGGAGATACGTCAGCACGTCGCCGCGTTCATCGAGACGCAAATAGCCGGCGCGCTGATCCCAGGCGGGTAGCACCCAGCGCGTGCAGGCGCTGCCGAACATCAGGTAGTCATGCGCGGCGGGTCGGTGGGTGTGGCCGTGGATCATGCGTGTGGCACGCGACTCCCGGAACAGGTGTTGCACCGCGCCCGCGTTCACGTCCATGATGGCCTCGGGCTTGGCCGCCTTTTCGGTTTCGCTTTGGGCGCGCAGTTTTTCAATTTCGGCACGTCGCTCCGGCAAGGAGCGCGCCAGAAATGCCTCGTGCCACTCGCGCGTGCGCACCTTGGCACGAAACTGCTGATAGGCGCGATCATCGGTGCAGAGCGTGTCACCGTGGAGCAGCACGGTACGCGCGCCGTGCAGGTCAAAGGCAAAATTGTCCGCAAGCTGGGTTAATCGTGCAGCCTCGCAAAAAGCGCCGCCGATCAAAAAGTCGCGATTGCCGGGCAAAAAATAGAGGGCGATGCCGCGTGATGCCGTGCGTTTGAGTGCTTCGGCCACGGCGCGGTGCAGGGGAGCGTCGACGTCATCGTCCCCGGCCCAGTACTCGAACAGATCGCCGAGAACATACAGTGAGTCTCCCGCTTCAGGCACATTGTGTGCAAACGCGATGAACGCCTCATTGACTGCCGCGCGCGTGGCCGTCAGATGCAGGTCGGAGATGAAATACGCGGCCATGTGCGCAGAGGTGGATGCGTTGGTGCCCTTGCAGCACAGATGCGCCCGATAGTGCGCTTACAGCGCGACGGCTTTCTGAAGCACCACGTCTTCGACCGGCACATCGGCGTGCCCGCCGCTGCGCCCGGTCTTGACACCTTCAATCTTGTCAACCACGTCGGTGCCGGCAACCACTTTGCCGAACACGCAATAGCCCCAGCCGCTGCCGTTCGGGCTGGTGAAGTTGAGGAAGTCGTTATCCTTGGCGTTGATAAAGAATTGTGCGCTGGCCGAGTGCGGGTCATTGGTTCGCGCCATTGCCAGGGTGTACTTGTTGTTTTTGAGGCCGTTGACGGCTTCGTTGTCGATCTGGGCGCGGGTCGGTTTCTGCTTCATGCCGGGCTCAAAGCCGCCACCCTGGACCATGAAACCGGGGATCACGCGGTGAAACACGGTATTGGTGTAATGGCCGTCTTTTACGTATTGCAGAAAATTTTCGACGGTCTTGGGTGCCTTGGCGGCGTCGAGTTCGATCGTGATGTCGCCGTGGTTGGTGGTGAGAACGACTTGGGTCATGGCCAGGTTTCCGCAGAGTGGGTGGAGTGGGATGAAAGCGATGGATGCTGGCTGCCAGGCGCGAGGCCGATTTCCGGCGCAAGGCAACTCAGTGGGTGGTGTACGAAGCGAATGGCGTAGCAGCGACAGCGACGAGTTACTTGGCCTTGGCGGCAGGGGCATCAATCAGCTTGATGCTCTCGATCATCACCGCCGTAACCGGCACGTTCTGGTTGCCGCCGGCCTCGCGCGTCGGCACGACTTTGATTTTCTCGACGACATCCATGCCCTTGGTGACTTTGCCAAATACCGTGTAGCCAAAAAGTCGCGGCGAGTTGATCAGGTTTGCGCGCGGCACGTTTTCGTAGACGCGACCGCCGAATTCGAATTTTGGGACCGGGTCGCCAGGCGGAATCACCGTCGGGTTGAGAAAATCATTGTCCTTGACGTTGATGAAAAATTGGGCGGTGGCCGAGTGTGGATCATCGGTTCGCGCCATCACCAGCGTGCCAATGTCATTCTTGCCGCCCTTTGCCATGGATTCGCGCCCTTCATGCTGGATCGCCAGGCGCGTGTCCTTTTGCTTCATGTCGGGTGTGAAGCCGCCACCCTGGATCATGAAGTCGGGAATCACACGGTGAAAAATGGTGCCGTTGAAAAAACCTGCCTTGACGTATTGCACGAAATTGGCCACCGTCTTCGGGGCCTTGTCGGCATACAACTCGGCAGTGATGGTGCCCATCGAGGTCTTGATTTCGACGGTCTGGGCCAGCGCCGCAGGGGCACAGACGAGAGTGGATGTCGCGGTGACCGCAACAGCAAGGCACAGCGTGAGCAAGCGCAATTTCATGGAGATGCTCCTTGAAAACATAGAGGGAAATCGAAACAATAAGCGCAGCACATCACAACGAGTTCGCCAGGCTGACAAATGTCCGCACGCAGCGGCTCATGCCGAGCCTTCGTCAACGATCCTCCAGCGCACGCCGTCTTTGATCCAGTACATGCGTTTCTTCATCGTGCCGTTGAGATTGCTTGACTTGTAATCCTGGTCGAAGGTGACCACCACAAGTTCATTCTTGCCGGGGTAGCGAAACATGCTGATACTGGCGAGCGAGAGTTTGACCCAGGTTTTGCCGGCGTTGACCTGGCGCTTACGCTCGCTCCATTGGCGCAAATTCATGCCGTCGCCATCGAATTCCTTGTCGTAGTGGGTGAGGTAGACGTCGGTGTTGAGACTCTCCCAATCGCGCCGCCATTGCTCGATGGCCTTGTTGAGCGAGTCCCGCTCGGAACTCCAGTTGTCGCGCGATAGCCATTCGACCTCATCACTGATGATTACTGGTGTGAGACCGACCTGTATCAGTGGGCGCAGGCTGGCCAAGTCAGCATTGGTCAGCGTCACGCAACCGTCAGACGAGCGCGGCGCGCGCGAGAACGTTTCCGAGCCAGTGCCATGCAGCCAGATCCCGGAGCCGCTGCGGCCAAGACGGCGGTCCCAGTCATTCGGGTAATTGATCGGAAACGCCCCGTCACCGTAGCGGTCGGCGAGTTTTTCTTTCGGCAATGATGCGGTGACGTGGTAAACACCGATCGGCGTTTTCTGGTCGCCTTCTTTTAACTTGTCGATTCCGAGCTTGCCATGGCTCATGTAATAGTCCGCGACGAAGCGCGGTTGGCCGTTGACGTTTTCATAAACGTAGAGACGCGATTTTTTGGTATCGACCACCACCGCGTGTTTTTGGTCGGGGCGCAATTGCAGCAAATAGCGCGGAATCTGGTCTTTGGGCGGGCGCTCGCGATAGGCCTTGAGACGCGCAATCGCCTCATCGCGCAAATCCTTGACGCGGTCTTGGGGCGCATTGGGCGCGGCTCCCATGGCGCGCACCGGTCTGGCATGCGCCATCAGCAAATCCCCCTTGATGAGATGTGCGAGACGGTAGTTGGGGCGCGTATTGATCAGCGCTTCAGTTTTGACCAGCGCCTCATCAAACTTTGCGCCCTCGATGGATTTGAAAATGCTCGCGAGCGCATTCTCCACTTCTTCTGTGGAGGATTTTCCGCCATTGCCGGAGAGGCCCGGGGCCGGCGCAACCAAGGCTGGCGCAGCCGCAACCGCTACGGACGTGACGGGGATCGAAGCGGTTAGCGCGAGACCCGCCAGCACGACGAGAGCGGTCATGCCCACCGCGCAGCACAGCACGAGGCCAAAGCGCTGCGAACTGCCCACATGCAGCAAGCCATTCATACGACGCAAGCCGTGATGCAAACTGCGACCCAAACTACGCCATCCGCTCAGATTCGTCTGCAATGCCTTAGCTTCCGCTCTTCTCATCAACAATCTGCCAGGTGCCGCCCGCCTTGCTCATGAACAGAGTCTTGCTGCTGCTGGCGGTAACGATGTTGGACTTGTAGTGCTGACGGAACTTGACTGTTGCATTGCTGCCATCGATCTTGGCGGCGGCAGAGTCAACCTTGACCTCAATTTTTGTTGGCGCCTCGATGCGCTGTTTGCGCTCGGCCTCCCATGACGAGCGCGACTTGCCGCCAGGCACCTTGAACTCTTTGCCATACGCAGCCAGATAGGACTTGACGTCTTGCTTGGCCCATGCAGCAGCCCATGCGTTGACCGCAGCGAGAACCTCGGCTTCGTCACCGGCCCCTTTGGCCGCTGTTGCTCCTGGCGCGCTCGCGGGCGCCGTGGCACCGGGTTTGCCGGCCGCTGGCACGGCAGCGGCAGCGATTTGCGCGGGTGGCGTACCTGGCAGAGGCTTGATTGCAGCCTGAGCAGCCGGCGTCGATTGGGCGGCTTGCGCGCGTGCGCGCGTCGTGCCGCTGCCGATCAATTCCTTCGCCATTGCCAGCTTGTTTTGCGCTGCCGGATTGTTGTTGTCCAGTTGAAGTGCCTTGTCGTAGGCCTGGCTGGCGAGCTTGGCGTAAACGTCGCCAAGGTTCTCATGTGCGGTAGCGTAAGAGGGATGGGTGCGAATGGCCATTTCAAGCGACTGACGTGCCTTTTCGTACTGCCCCTGACCGGCGTAGAGCACGGCGAGGTTGTTGTAGGGCTCGGGCAACTCGGG
>JANLTL010000442.1:0-1987 GCA_031362905.1 Burkholderiales bacterium
CGCGTCGGGAAGCAACTGCGACAGGGAGAGCAACAGGCCGGCACCCGTCGCGGTGGCACGCTGCAATTGAAAGCGATCGACCGCCGCGATTAATTCCTCACGCACCAAAGTGGGCGTCTGCACCACATTCGCCGATCCGGCGAACGACACGATTCCCACTCGAATATTGGCGGGCATGCCATCCACAAAGGCCTTTACCGCCGCTTGCGCCGCACTGATCCGATTGGGCGAGACATCCTTGGCCAGCATGCTGCGCGAGACATCCATCGCCAGAATCACCGTCATGTGATCCGCTGGCAGTGTCAACGTGGCAGTGGGCCGCGCAATCGCGATCAGGCCTGCCGTCAGCGCCAGCAACAGCAACGCCGGCGGTACATGCCTGCGCAGGGTCTGGCGCGGCCCGATGGCAGCACGCACCAAAAGCAGGCTCGCGTAGCGAATCGCTGCCTTTTTCTTGCGCCGCAAGGCATAGATATAGCCCGCCAACAGCAGCGGTATGGCCGACAGCAACCACAGCATTTCGGGCCAGAGAAAGCGCATGACGCAATTGTCCTTGCTTGCATTACACGGTGACAAGTGGAGAAATTCCGCGACCGCACACAAAATGTATCACGACAGGCCCCATGGGCGTTCCACAAATCCGTCAGGCGTGATAAGGTTTGCAGATGAAAAAAGCGGCGCTCTACAGCAGTTCGGCGACTTCGCGCACGCCGCCCCCCGAGCCGCTGATCGAACCTGACGCGCCGCGCGTGCCCTTGCGCGCGCGCATCGCCGCCTGGATCGAGCGGCGCGACCGCTTGACGCTGTTCTTCGGCGCCACCGTACTCGCTGCACTGCTCGCGGCCACACCGGCCTTGATCGTCTGGCATCAACACTCCCCTTCGGCCGAATTGCAGCAGGAGGAAATCGATGCCGCAGTGCTGCACACGCTGGAGACGCAACCGCTGCCCTCGCGCGCCGCCAAGGCCGCCGAGCTGGTGCGCCAATCCGTGGTGCGAGTCCAGGGCTGGGGCATCGTGGCGGATGACGAGGATGACGACGGCGACGCTGGCAAGAGCGGCGCCGAAGGCAAAGACCGAAAAGATCGAGATGGCAAGAAGGATGGGAAAAAGGATCGCGCGAAAGATTCGCGCCGCAACGATTCCGCCGGGCCCGACTCCAAAGGATCTGGCGCGGGTCGGACCGGCCCGTCCAGAGAGCGCCCGCAGAGCGCACAGAAATCCGGCGCCCCAAAAGCCAAGCCTGGGGCGAAACCCGAATCAAAAAGCGCGGATGCCAAGGCCGCTGCAGGCGACAAACCCGAGGGCCGCGAGCGTGTCATCAGCACCGGCTCGGGCGTGGTGATTCTGGAGAACGGCACCATCCTCACCAATCTGCATGTGGTTGCCGGGGCCAAGCGTCTGACCGTGACCTTCTCTGATGGCATGGAATCGGACGCCGTCATCGTCGGCCTGCACCCGAACAACGACCTTGCGGTCATTCGCGCCAAGAAAATTCCTGACGACTTGCCCCCTGCCACGATGGGGGCCTCGGGACGTTTGAAGCCGGGCGACGAAGTCGTCGCGGTGGGCTTTCCGTTCGGCATTGGCCCTTCGGTGTCGGCAGGTGTGGTGTCGGGCTTGGGGCGCGAGTTTCGCTCGCCAAAAGGCCAGCGCAATCTCACTGGCCTGATTCAGTTTGATGCGGCCGCCAACTCAGGCAACTCGGGCGGACCGCTGGTGACCATGGAAGGCGAGGTGGTGGGCATCGTCACTGCCATCCTCAACCCGACGCGCGCCGGCACCTTCATCGGTATCGGTTTTGCAGTAACGATCGAGGGCGCAGGCATGACAGTCGGCGTTGCGCCATTCTGATTGCGCTTTCCCCAGGCCACGAGTTCCAATCATCCACACTCCCCCGCACACCTCCACTGCACACCTCCACTGCACACAAGGAGCTTTTTTCATGACCGATCTGAGCCAGCCTGCCACCATGTCAAGCAACACGG
>JANLTL010000117.1:0-13126 GCA_031362905.1 Burkholderiales bacterium
ATGACTTGAGCGAACAGTGTCTTGCCGATGTTCATGCCAGCCTCCGGAAAAAAGACCGCAAGACTGCCAGAATCGCGTTTCAGCGTTCAAATCGGAGACACCCTTGATCCCTCGGAAACCCGCATCAGTCATGGCTTTCAGGACTTCACCCCCTCTTTTCCCCGGACACTAGTGGGAAATTTTATATGTTCAGAAAGTCGGATTTTTTTATTCTGTTGGCAGTGATGATTTCATTTTTCATTTCGGCCAATTTGTGGTTCGTGGTGCAAGACCGCGAACAGGCGATTTTCACCGCGATTTGGATTCCCTCAATTTTCTGTTTTGGAATTTATTTCAAGTTGGCAGCGTTGATGGGGAGGGAAAAATGATTGCCAATAACCTTCTGCTTTTTGGGATTGCTGTTTTCGCTCTGTTACTGATCGGCATTGGCCTGACGGTGATGGAATTTCGAAAATTTAAATAAACCTGGTTTTGTATGGCCCCTCCATAACCTTTTTTAGGAATTTGTCATGAATCTTCCTCTGTCCCGCCGCGTATTTCTGTTGGCTGTTGCCGCCTCTGGCGGAGTGCTCACTTCCCGCGCTCATGCGCAGTCCATGGTCGATGAGAAGGACGCCCAAGCCGCTGCATTGGGCTACGTGGCGGACGCAAAGCGGGTTGACGTAAAGAAGTTTCCCAAGTTTGTCACTGGCCAAGTTTGTACCAACTGTGCTTTGTATCAAGGCAAGGGGACTGACAAGGCCGCCGGGTGCCCGCTATTTGCCGGCAAGCAGGTGGCGGGGCCGGGCTGGTGCACCGCCTGGGCCAAGAAGGCCTGAACCCGGCGGCTACCTGCCTGAGGGCGTGATGAAGGTGCGCAGGACGACGTTTCGCGGCAACAAGGCTGCTCTTCCGAGCAAGCCTTGTGTGGCCTGCGGTCAGCCCATGAGCTGGCGGCGCAACTGGGCGAAGAACTGGGCCGAGGTGAAATTCTGCTCAGAATCCTGCCGTCGCGGCCGGGCTGCACGTGCCTAAGCTGCGTGACCTGATCGTCGTGCTGGGCGACCAACTGGACCTCGGTGCCGCCGCGTTCGATAGTTTCGATACGGGGTGCGATGCCGTCTGGATGGCCGAGGCGGCCGATGAATCGACCCACGTCTGGTCGAGCAAGTCGCGTACGGCCCTGTTCCTCTCGTCCATGCGGCACTTCGCGCTGGCCCTGAAAGCCGCTGGCCGCACGACGCATTACAGCCGCCTTGATGCAGTTGGCACCGCCGGCAGTCTGCAAGCCCAGTTGCAGGCAGACGTCTTGCGCCTGCGGCCGGTCCGCTTGGTGATGACCGCGCCAGGCGATTGGCGCGTGTTGCAGGCGATCAAGGCCGTGGCTGCGGCGAACGGCTTGCCGCTGGACATCCGCGAAGACCGCCATTTCTTCTGCAGCGTGCGCGACTTCGCGGCGCATGCCGAGGGCCGCAAATCGCTGCGCATGGAATACTTCTACCGCGAGCAGCGCAAGCGGCATGGCGTGCTGATGCAGGGTGGCGGGCAGGGCGACAAGCCCGTCGCTGACCAGTGGAACTTCGATGCCGACAACCGCGAAGCCTTCAGCGCAGCCGGCCCGGGTGAAGTGCCGGCGCGCACAAGCTTCAAACCTGATGCCGTCACACGCGAGGTCATCGCGCTGGTCGAGGCCCGCTTTGGCGCGCACCCCGGCAGCCTCGAGGGCTTCGCCTGGCCGGTGACACGCGCGCAGGCTTTGCAAGCCTTGCACGCGTTCATCAAGGAGCGTCTGCCCCTGTTCGGCCGCTACCAGGATGCGATGTGGCCCGGCGACGCCTGGCTGTACCACTCGCACTTGTCGGCGGCGCTCAACCTTAAGCTGCTAAACCCGCGCGAGGTGGTGGCTGCCGCGGAGGCGGCCTACCATGACGGCAAGGTAGCGCTGTCCAGTGCGGAGGGCTTCATTCGCCAGATCCTCGGGTGGCGCGAATACGTGCGCGGCATTTACTGGACCCGGATGCCCGGCTATTTCGAGCACAACGCGCTCAATGCCCAGGAGGACCTGCCCGCGTGGTACTGGACCGGCGCGACCGACATGGCCTGCCTGCGCGATGCGCTCGCGCAAACGCTGGCACACGGCTACGCCAACCACATTCAGCGTCTGATGGTCACCGGCTCGTTCGCGCTGATGCTCGGCGTGAACCCGAAGCAGGTGCACGCCTGGTACCTGGCGGTCTATGTCGACGCAGTGGAGTGGGTGGAGTTGCCCAATACCCTGGGCATGAGCCAATACGCCGACGCCGGCGTGATGGGCAGCAAGCCCTACATCGCGACCGGCAAGTACATCGAGCGCATGAGCCCGCACTGCAAGGGTTGCCGCTACGACCCCGCGCTGCGCAGCGGCGACACCGCCTGCCCGTTCACCACCCTGTACTGGGATTTTCTGATGCGTCATGAGGCCGCACTGTCCCGCAACCCGCGCATGGCGCTGCAGGTGAAGAACCTGACCCGCCTGACCGAGGTGCAAAAGCAGGGTGTGATCGAACGCGCGGCGGCGATCCGGCGTGGTGAGGTTGGAGCGGCGCGTAGCGTTCAGGCCGAGGGCTGACAACATGCATGAGACCTTTGCACCAACGCTCGCAGCCGCGCAGGCCCGTATCGCCGCCGTGCGACCGGCCGCCTATGCCCGCACGCGCAACGCGCTCGACGGCGCGGTGACAGGGCTGTCACCGTACCTCACCCATGGCTTCGTCACTCTTACGGATGTGCTCGCCGGCGTGGCGGCGCGTCACCAGCTGGCGATGCAGGACAAGTTCGTTTTCGAACTCGGCTGGCGCGCCTACTTCCGCCATGTCTGGGAGCATCGCGGTGGCAGCATCCTGCGCTCGCTGCACGAAGGGCTGCTGCCCGATAACGCGTACGCCAGCGAGCTGCCGGCCGACATCCGCCACGCCTGCACCGGCGTGCCGGTGGTGGACGAGGCGGTGCGCACGCTCTACGCCTCCGGCATGCTGCACAACCACGCGCGCATGTGGCTGGCCAGTTATGTGGTGCACATGCGCCGGGTGCACTGGCGCGTCGGCGCCGAGCCGCACCTGGCGCCGTGGCTGCCATGTTGGGTGGCATGCGAGGCAGCGCCGGCGCTGTTTCCGCCAGTCGACCGGCGCTGCGACTCCTTCTCGACATGGTGGGAGCGCACCTCGCGCGGCCTGCGCTCGGCTGCGGATCTGCTAGCCACCGACAAGGAGCCTGCATGGTGACCAAGCAACTCGACCAAGCGGCGCCACTGACGGTGCTCTACGACGGCGCTTGTCCGCTGTGCCGGCGCGAGATCGGCGTCTATCGCGGCCTCAAGCCAACCACGCCGGTGTGCTTTTCCGACGTCAGCGACACGGCGCAGCCCTTGCAGGGCGGCACCACACGCGAACAGCTGCTGGCGCGCTTCCATGTGCGCCAGTCCGACGGGCGGTTGCTCAGCGGCGCGCCGGCCTTCCTGGCTCTGTGGGCGGCGCTGCCGGGCTGGCGCTGGCTGGCCCTGGTGGGCCGCGTGCCGGGGGCGACGTGGGCGATGGAACGCGCCTACCGGCTGTTCCTGCGCGTGCGGCCTTTGATGCAGCGCATGGCCTCGCGCCTGGATCGACCCGCCTGAGCAGCGCTCAACACTGCATTCACTCCGAAAGCGTTACATGAATTCGATCGCCCTCATTGCCGGCGCCAGCGGCGGCATCGGCCGCGCCCTGGCGCGTCAGTTGCACGCTCAAGGTTGCCGCGTCGCGGCAGTTGGGCGCGATGTCGACCGCCTGGCCGGCGTTGACGCGGAAGTGCGCATCGCCGCCGACACCACCACGCCCGAAGGCGCTGCCCTGGCCATGGCCGCGTGCCAAGACGCACTCGGCGCGGCGCCGACGCTGCTGGCGCACTGTGTGGGCAGCACGCTGATCGCCCCCTTGCACCGCACCCGCATCGAAGCCTACCGTGAGGTCATGCGGGTCAACCTTGACAGTGCGGTATTCATGCTGCAGGCCTGGATCACGTCACTCAACGGCGAGCGCGGCGCGGCAGTGTTTGCAAGCTCTGTGGTGGCGCGCATTGGCGTCGCCAACCACGAGGCGATTGCCGCCGCCAAGGGCGGCGTCGAGGCCCTGGTGCGCGGCGCGGCGGCTACCTACGCCGCGCAAGGCCTGCGCGTGAACGCGGTCGCGCCGGGTCTTACCGAAACGCCCATGACAGCCGGCATGCTGAAGGTGGCGGCGATGCGCGAGGGCGCCGCGCGGCAATACCCGCTGGGCGGCGTGCAGACGGCCGACCAGGTGGCCGACGTGATGGCTTGGCTGCTCGGCGATGGCGCAGCACGTCTGACCGGCCAGGTGATTGCGGTCGATGGCGGCTTCACCACCGTGCGGCCTCTCGTAAAGTAGCTTGACGTGACCATCAGGAGATTCGAATGAATGAAGACCCGCGCTGCTGCGGCAGCGGCACGTGCATCATCGACGCCGAAGACCGCTGTTGGTGCGGACGGCAGTGGGCCAGCCAGGAGCCGTGTAAGACACCGCCTGCTTTGGCAGAGGTAGCCGATGGTGAGCCTGCTGAGGAGCCATCGCGCGCGCCGCCAACGATGGCCCACACCGTCGGGACTGCACTTGATCAGAGCTAAGGCGTAGAGCGCTGCATTGCCTGAGGCTTGAGTGGCGCAGCACTTCCCGCCAACGGGTCATGCGCGGCAGCATGCGCAAACCAGTCGCGTGCGCGCATGCCTGCGGCAGCCGTGCGAATCGAGGTCTTGATGCGCGGCACACCTGCCGGCGGAAACGCGGAAATGCGTGCCGCCACAGCGCACGCTTGCGCCACCACCTGATCGTCGTCAACCACCTCGGAGGCGAGGCGTTCGCGCAGCATGGCATCGGCACCGAGACGCTCACCGAGCACACAAAGCCGCATGGCTGCCGCTTCACCGTGCTTGAGCACCAGCCATGCAACATTCTTGGGGGCGGCCATGCCGAGATGGATTTCGCCCACTTGCAAAAAAGCGCTGCGCCCGGCGACCAAGAGGTCGCAGGCAATTGCCAGTGCGGCGCCGCCGTTGATGGCGTATTTTTCAAGCGCCCCCACAAACATCTTGGGCGATTCGATCAGCAGGCAATGCACTTCGTCCCAGGTGGCCCGGAAGGTGCCGGCCCACGCGGGCGCCGGCTCGGCATTGAATGCCTTGACATCCAGGCCCGAACAAAAAGCGCCGCCGGCGCCGCGCAGCACCACGGCGCGAATGCCTGCGTCGGCGTTGATGCTCACCAGCGCCTCGCGCATGGCTTCGGCGAGCGTGCCTTCGATGGCGTTCTTGCGCTCGGGGCGATTGAGTACCAGCTCGGCCCAGCCGTCGTGGCGTTCGATCAGGACTGCGTTCATGAGTTGTCCAGTCCTATGAGGGGGTCAGCTTGGCATCGTCGATCAGTTTTTTCCAGCCTTCGGCATCGCTTTGCAACACCTTGGCAAATTCGGCCGGCGTAGTCGGCGTGGGCGCCGGCGCATTCTGCTTTTGCTCGAAAAACGCCACTGTGTCGGGCTGCAACAGCCACTGGTTAAGCAGCGTATTGAGGCGCGCGATGATTGGCGCCGGCGTGCCTTTGAGAACAAACATGCCGTACCAGGAGGTGACGTCAAACGGCACCCCCTGCTCGGTGAGCGTCGCCACGTCAAGAAATTGCGGCAGGCGGGTTTGCGAAGAAGTGGCAATCGCGCGAAGCCGCCCCGCCCGCACCAGGGGCACCGGCGTCGCCGAGTCAATCCAGGCCGCCGCCACATCACCGGCCACTACCGCAGGCGCAATCTGCGCAACGGTCTTGTAAGGGATATGTTCGATCTGCATGCCGGTACGCGCCTTGAGCATTTCCATCACGAGGTGTCCGCCTGAGCCGATGCCCCAAGAGCCGTAGCTCATCTTGCCGCCTTGGCGGGCCGCCTGCGCCACCAGTTCCTTGAGGTTCCTCACCGGCACCGACGGGTGGACGATCAGCACATTGCCGCCACCACCGCCGATGCGCCCGACCGGCATGAAGTCGGTCAGCGGGTCGTGCGACATTTTGGCCATCAGCAGGCGGTTGACCAGATAAGCGGCCGAAAACGAAATCAGCAGTGAGTGGCCGTCGGCGGGCGCGCGCAGCACGGCTTCGTGCGCGACGACGCCGTTGGCCCCCGGGCGGTTTTCCACCACGACCGGCACGCCCAGGTTCTTTCCCAAAAACTCGCCGAGCGGGCGGCCGAAGATATCGGCGCCGCCGCCAGCGCCGCTGGGCAGCACCAACCTGATGTCGCGAGACGGCCAGGCCTGCGCGCGGCTGTTTGCGGCGAGGCTGGCAAGTGGTACGGCCAGCGCGGTCTTGAGAATGGTCCTGCGGCGACGCTGCAGGTGATGGCCGAGCGGGGTGTTCATGGTGTGCCTCCTGTTCCCTTGATTGTCTGCGGATCTGTTTGTGCAGACCTGCGGCTACGATGGCGCACTATAGCGACATCCAGGAAGCGTTGTCAGCGCCCGCCGCAAGGCTCGGCCAACGGGTTGTAGCGCATTGACGGTGATCACATCGAGAACCGCTTGCCTTGTCAAAACAGGCTGTGGCAAGATGGGTCACATCTGCCGAATGCGCCAGTGCCCGTGGGACATGGCCGCACAGCGGGCAAAGGAAAACCGGAGACAACGTGCGTACATGGATGGCAATGATGGTAGCGGCCCTTTGCATGATGGCCGGCAGCGCGGCGTGGGCCCAGGCATGGCCGTCCCGGTCGGTGCGGGTGATCGTTCCCTACCCGGCCGGCGGCGTGGTGGACGTGATGGCGCGTGCGGTCACGATCCGGCTCGCAGCTGATCTGGGGCAGCCCTTCGTGGTCGAGGCCAAACCGGGTGCGCAGGCCAATATCGCCGCGGAGTTCGTCGCCAACGCCGCCGCCGACGGCTACACCCTGCTGGTGTCGGCGCCGTTCATCATCAACAACCCGCTGCTGCAGACCGGTCTGCGCTGGCAGCCGAAAGATTTCGTGCACGTGGCGCGCTATGCGCTGTCGCCCAGTTTCATGCTGGTGCCGGCCAATTCGCCGGCGCGCACTGTCAAGGACTATATCGCCATGGCCCGGGCCAAGCCGGGCCTGCCGGTCGGCGACGGCGGCGCCGGCAGCACGCCGTCGATGGCCACGCAGATGCTCAGTGCGATCACCGGCGTCAAATGGGAGTCGATCGGTTACAAGGGCGCGCCGCCGGTGATTCCCGACCTGGTCAACGGCACGCTGACGATGTCGATCATTCCGTCAACCGTAGCGATCCCGCAGGTGCTGGCGGGCAAGCTGCGCGCACTGGCCAACACCAGCGACAAACGCTCGGCGCACTTGCCAGACGTACCGACGATTGGTGAAGCCGGCTTTCCCGAAGTCACAGTCGAGTCGTGGTACGGTTTTCATGTGCCCGCCGGCACGCCGCGCGAGGTGATTCAAAAACTCTCGGCTGCCGTCGGCGCCGCTGCGGCCGCCGCGGAAGTACAAGCACGCCTGGCATCGGCCGGCGGCGAGGCCGCGTATCTGAGCGTCACGGAGTTCGAATCTTTTTTGCGCACCGACGCCGAGCGCTGGCAACGCTTTGTCAAGGCGTTCAAGAATTGAGACCCTCGTCGAGTCCGTTTTTGTCATCAATGCAGGGGAATGAACACCGGGCCGCTGGCGTGTACATGTTCAGAAGTACGCGCACGAGCGCGCGACCAGCCCACAATATGGATCCGGGGCCCGGATTTGGAACCCGGGGTTAGAGCCAAGGTTTAGCATCAAGAGGAGACTCACATGCGTCAATTGATCGGCACAGTTGCAGTAATCGTAGCGGGCTGCTGCCTGACCCTGGCGGGCAGCGCGACGGCCCAAACCTGGCCGACCAGGCCGGTACGGGTGATCGTGCCGTATCCCGCCGGCGGCGTGGTGGACGTGATGACGCGTGCGGTCACGATTCGCCTGGCTACTGATCTGGGCCAACCCTTCGTGGTTGAGTCGAAGCCCGGCGCGGGTGCCAACATCGCCGCCGAGTTTGTTGCCAACACCACAGCCGACGGCTACACACTCCTGGTATCGGCGCCCTACATCATCAACAACCCGATGCTGGAGACCGGCCTGCGCTGGCAACCGAAAAACTTCGTGCCGGTGGCGCGCTACGCACTCTCGCCCAGTTTCATTCTGGTGCCGCCCAATTCACCGGCGCGCACCGTGAAGGATTACGTGGCCATGGCGCGTGCCAAACCGGGCCTGCCGATCGGTGACGGCGGCACCGGCAGCACCCAGTCAATGGCCACGCAAATGCTCAGCGTGGTGGGCGATTTTCGCTTTGAGTCGATCGGCTACAAGGGCGCGCCGCCGGTGATACCGGATTTGATCAACGGCGCGCTGACGATGTCGATCATTCCGTCAACCGTGGCGATCCCGCAGGTGACGGCCGGCAAGCTGCGCGCGCTGGCCAACACCAGCGACAAGCGCTCGCCGCTGCTGCCGGACGTGCCGACGATTGCCGAAGCCGGCTATCCCGAGGTTACGGTGCTGTCGTGGTACGCATTTCATGTGCCCGCTGGCACGCCGCGCGAGGTGATCCAAAAGCTCTCTGCTGCGGTCGGTGCCGCTGCTGCCACGCCTGAGGTGCAGGCGCGCCTGGCCTCCGCCGGGGGCGAAGCGGCGTTTCTCGGCGTCTCCGATTTCGAGAGCTTCCTGCGCACCGACACCGAGCGCTGGCAGCGCTTTGCCAAGGCATTCAAGAAATGAAATGCATCTTCGAGATGTACATCATCAAGGACATCCTGCAATGAGGTCCAGGCCATGATCATCAAACCATGAGTACCACGCGCCCCGCTGGCGAATTTGCCGAACTGTGTGCGCGCCTGCGCGCCTTCATCAATGATGAAGTCATCGCGGCTGAAGACCTGAAGGCTGCGCACGACATGGAAGGCAACGCTGCCGCGATTGATCGCCTGCGCTTGCGCGCCCGTGCGCTCGGCTTCGGCCCGCCGCGCCTGCCGGTGGCTTCAGGCGGGCTCGGCTTGTCGTGGGAGGAGTGTTGCGGATTTTTCGAGGAAGTCGGACGCAGCTTTCTCGGCCCCGGCGCCCTCGACTGCGCGCCGCCGGGCCAGCCCGATGTTGCCGTGCTCGAGCGCCTCGCCAACCCGATGCAGCGCGAACGCTATCTGGGCCCGCTGGCGCGCGGCGAAGTGCGCTCGTGCTTTGCCATGACCGAGCCGGCACCGGGCGTCGGGTCGGACCCGCGCATGCTGCTGGCCACCGCGCGGCGCGATGTTAGTGGCAGTGATGCGGGCAGTACTGCGGGCTGGGTGCTCAACGCGCACAAGTGGTTCATCTCCGGCGCCACTGGCGCTGCATTCGCCATCGTGGTGGCGCGCACCGAAGCGGGCGTGTCGTGGTTTCTGGTCGATACCGACGCGCCCGGCTTTCGCATCGTGCGCGACATCCCCACCATGGAGCCGTTCACCCGCGGCGGTCACGCCGAGATCGAGCTGGTCGAGTGCCGCGTCGGCGCCGATGCTCTGGTGGGTGAAGAAGGCCGGGGGCTGGAATATGCGCAGATGCGCCTCGAAGGGGCGCGCCTGTTTCACTGCATGCGTTATATCGGCCTGGCCTCGCGCGCCATGCAGATCGCGCAGGAATACGCCGCCAAACGCGAGTCGTTCGGCGCGCGCCTGGCGGCGCACCAGATGATCCAGGCGATGGTCGCAGACGCGCACATCGACCTCTATGCATCGCGCCTGATGACGCTCGACGTGGCGCGCCGGCTTGACCGCGGCGAATCGATCCGGCATGAGAGTTCGATGACCAAGGTCTTCGTCTCGGAAGCGGTGAACCGGGTGGCCGACTCGGCAGTGCAAATGACCGGTGCGCTGGGCATTTCCGAAGACGTGCCGCTGTCGATGATCCTGCGTCAGTTGCGACCGTTCCGCATTTATGACGGCGCCTCCGAAGTGCATCGCTCGGCGATTGCCAAGCGCGTGTTTGCCAAGCAACTGCTGGCCTGAGTGCGCCGCACGCGCATCACCTCTACAGACCTTACTCATCATGTTCGATACTCCCGAAATAGTCGCCTTCCGCGCCGAAGTGCGCGATTTCGTCCGCACCCGGCTGCCGGACGACCTGCGTGCCGCGGTGCGTTCAGGCCAGCAAGCGACAGCGGAGCAAACCGTGCGCTGGTACGCGATTCTGGCGCGCCAGGGATGGCTGGTGCCGCACTGGCCGGTGGAGGCCGGCGGATTGGGCTGGGACGCGGCGCGCCGCCTCGCGTTCGACGAGGAAATGGCCACCAACCATTCACCGGAAATGAGTTCGATCACCTTTGACATGATTGGGCCGGTGTTGATCCGTTTCGGTACACCGGCGCAGAAAGCGAGGTTCCTGCCCGCGATTGCCTCCGGCACACAGCATTGGTGCCAGGGCTATTCGGAACCGAATGCCGGCTCGGACCTGGCGTCACTCAAGACCCGCGCGGTGCGCAGCGGCGACGCTTACGTGGTCAATGGCTCGAAGATCTGGACCTCGGGCGCGCAACATTCAGACTGGATCTTCTGCCTCACCCGCACCGACCCCGAAGCCAAGGCGCAGGAAGGCATTTCGTTTTTGCTGATTGACATGAAGACGCCGGGCATCACGGTGCGGCCGATTCGCGGCATTCACGGCTGGGAAGTGTTCAACGAAGTGTTCTTCGATGATGTCAAAGTGCCCCTGCACAACCTGGTGGGGGAAGAGAATCGCGGCTGGACCATCGCCAAGTCGCTCCTCGAATTCGAGCGCCTGAAACTGGCGCGGGTTGGCGAGAACAAACGGCGCATGGCGCGCGCGCGCGCGATCGGCTGGCGCGAAATGGAACGCGGCGAGCCGTTGATGCGCCGCCCGTGGTTTCGCAAGCGCTTCGCCGAGTTGCAGATGCGCCTGATGGCGCTCGAAGCCAACGCCGCGCGCTTTCTCGAACGCGCCACGCTCGGGCTGCCGATCGGCGCGGAGGTATCGATGCTCAAGCTAAGAGGCAGCCAGTTGATCCAGCAGTGGGAGGCGCTCACCGTGGATGCACTGGGCCCATCGGCGTTGCCATACGATGTGGCTGCTGTTCGCGGCGGGCCGACCACGCTGCCGCTGCCGGAACTGGCGGCGACCGCCTCGTCGCGGCGCTTCCTCTCGCGCGGGTTCACGATTGCCGGAGGCTCCTCCGAAATCCAGCACAACATCCTTGCCAAGCAGGTGCTCGGGCTATGAGCAACTTTACGCTGAACGAAAATCAGGTGATGCTCGCCGACAGTGCGCGCAAGTATGTCGAGCGCGGCTATGGCAGCGCCGTGCGCAGCGCCTCGCTGGCCCACGCGCATGGTTGCATGCCCGAGCGTTGGGCCGAGTTCGCCGAAATGGGTTGGCTGGCATTGCCGTTGCCCGAAGCCGATGGAGGCTTGGGCGGTTCGCTGGCGGACATGTGCGTGCTTGCTCAAGAGATGGGCCGCGCGTTGGTGGTGGAGCCCTGGCTCGCCTCCGGCGTGCTCGCAGCCACCCTGCTGGCCAACGCGGGCACCGCAGAACAACGCTCCACCTGGTTGCCGGCGCTGGCAGCAGGGGAGAAGCGCATTGCGTTTGCGGCCTGGGAACCCGGTAGTCGCTTTGACGCGACCCAGGTAAGCACGCATGCCGAAGCCGTTGCGAATGGCTATCGACTTAGTGGCGTGAAGGAGTTGGCGCTCGGCGCAGGAGGTGCCGATGCCCTCATCGTGTGTGCTCTGGTGAAGGCCGCAGACGGCAACATGCAGTTCGCGCTGTTCCTGATTGAAGCCGGTACGCCCGGCCTGGTCGTGCAGGCTTACGCCATGATCGACGGCCGGCAGGCAGCGCAGGTGAGCCTCGGCAATCTGGTGGTGCCAACATCAGCGCGTCTGGCCGCAGAGGTGGATGTGGCGGCAGCGATCGCACACGCCATCGACACGGCCGTGGTAGTGCAGTGTGCCGAGACCACTGGTGCCATGGCACGTGGCCTCGAGATCACGCTCGACTATCTGAAGACCCGCAAGCAGTTTGGCAAGGTGCTGGCCGCCAATCAGGTGTTGCAGCATCGGCTGGTGGACCTGCATGTCGCCGTGGAGGAAACCCGCGCGCTGGTGCGCGCCGCGGCGCTGGTATCAGGCTCATCTGCCGCAGAACGAAGCCACTACACTGCGGCGGCCAAAGCCTTTGCCTGCCAGGCTGCACGCACCGCGTGGGAGGAAGCCGTGCAGCTGCACGGCGCGATCGGCATGACCGACGAATACGTCATCGGTGCTTACGTCAAGCATCTGGCGGCGTCGCATGCCTTGTTCGGTGATGCCGAGCGACATCTTGAACGCCTCGCCGATGCCGAGGAACGGCTGCATGAACTCCGTTAGCCTTCCCTTATCAGAAGAAGCGCTCCCACCAACGCTTTCGGGGCGATGGCCTGAACTGAAAGTCGAAAGCGCCACCTTTTTTCACCCCTACTTCGCGCCTTCTTGGCGCAGGCCGCACAGCTTGCACAGACCGGGCAAGCTGGTTGGCAGCGTTGCTGTTGGTGAACCGGCCGCAGCGCCACTTCACCGTGTTATGCCGTGAGGCAACCGGCATGCCAGCCGCCGCTCAGGCTTCGAGTTGCCGGCGCAAACCGGCAAAACCTGCCTCGAACACCTGTCTGGCACGGCCTCTCATTTCATCCGTGTGGGCGGTCTCGAATTGCGCGCGCCATTCGATACTGCATTGCCGCTTCGAGGCTCCCTCTGCATCGCCTTCACGGGGGATGACGCGAATCTCGGCACCATAGTTCCACAGCGGGAGGCGCATCGGCTGCGGCGTTCCAACAATGCTGTACTGCAGTTTCATGTCGACATCCGACAGCCCGGTCAGGCGGTGGGTCCAGATGCCACCATCGTCGAATACCAGTACCCGCAGGCAGCCGACCCGGTCCGCCGGGCCGTCCTCGATGCGCGACTGGCGCACGCTGTGGTTCCATGCCGGCATGGCATCGAAATCGCGAATCAGTGCCCACGCCCGCGCCGCATCCACCGCCAGGATGCAGGCGCAAGTCACTGACAGCATTGATTGGTCTGTTGGAGGCACCATATGTGATATGTGTATAGTGTCTAAAATT
>JANLTL010000460.1:0-1890 GCA_031362905.1 Burkholderiales bacterium
GTGATTTTTCGAGGATGGTGGTGAGGCCACCGGCTTTGTTGCCGGGCGAGGGGTTGTTGTTCATCTCGCCCTTGTTGCGCTCGCAGTAATCTTCCCACCACTTGATGCGGGTGACGATTTTTTCGCCGACTTCGCGTGACACGGCGCGGCGCGTCAGCAGATGCTCGGCGCCGTAGATTTCCGGTGTTTCTGAAAGAATCGCAGTGCCCCCGTGCGAGACGAGAATGTCTACCGCGGCGCCCAGCGCCGGGTTGGCTGTGATGCCGGAGTAGCCGTCAGAGCCGCCGCACTGCAGGCCGATGGTGATATGGCTGGCCGGGCACGGCTCGCGCTTGACTTGATTGGCCAGCGGCAGCATGTCGTTGACGCGCGCGATGCCCCATTCGATGCACTTGCGCGTGCCGCCGATGTCCTGGATGTTCATCGTGTGCAAGAGGCCGCCTTCTTCCAGCCCTTGCGCGATCAGGAGTGCGCTCATCTGGTTGGCCTCACAGCCCAAGCCAATCAGCAGCGCGCCGGCGAAGTTGGCGTGGGTGGCGTAACCGGCAATCGTGCGGCGCAGGACGTCAATGCCCTCGCCGGTGGAATCCATGCCGCAACCCGAGGAGTGCGTGAGCGCGACGACGCCGTCGACATTGGGGAAGGCATCGAGCGCGCCGGGCTTGGCGAAGTGATTCGCTACAGCTTGTGACACCGTCGCCGAGCAGTTCACCGTCGAGATGATGCCGAGATAATTGCGTGTCGCCACGCGGCCATCCTTGCGCTTGATGCCCATGAAGGTGGCCGGCTTGGCTGGCTTGGCAACCGGCTTGACATCGCTGCTGAACGCATAGTCGCGCGCAAAGTTCTGCACTTCGATGTTGTGCACGTGCACGTGCTGGCCCGGCGCAATCGGCTGGGTCGCAAAGCCGATGATCTGGTTGTAGCGGCGCACTGGCTGGCCGACGGCAATCGCCTTGGTGGCCACCTTGTGGCCGGACGGAATCTTGTCGGCAGTGGTGATCGCTTCGCTGGTGATCAGCGTGCCGGCGGGCAGCTCGCGCGTGGCGATGACGACATCGTCCGCCGGGTTGAGGCGCAGCGTGGCAGTGCGGATGAATTGCGGCGTAATGTCGCCCATGATGAATCCTTTTCAGGTGTGGCTTGAGCGATCGAATTGAGACGCGCAGCCTAATCTGGTAAATTGGCCAGGCCAATTCTACTGTCTCGATCGATTGCGCGACAAGCCGCACGACCGGCCAATAACGGAATTGACCACACATGCTCACCACCCCACGGAGAATCACCATTCATGAGCGGAAGACTCGCAGGAAAGACCGCCTTTGTCACGGCCGCCGGCCAGGGCATCGGCAAAGCGGTTGTACTCGCATTTGCAAGGGAAGGCGCCAAGGTCTGGGCCACAGACGTTAACGACCAGCTCCTCGAAGGCTACAAAGGCGTCGCCAATGTCAGCACGCGCAAGCTCGACGCGCTGGACGACAAGGCCATCACCGCATTGGCACAGGAAATCGGCACGATCCAGATTCTTTTCAACTGTGCCGGCTTCGTGCATCACGGCACCGCGCTTGACTGCACTGACGCGCAGTGGGACTTTGCCTTCAACCTCAATGTGCGCGCGCAATGGAAAACGGCGCAGGCTTTTTTGCCCGCCATGCTGGCCCATTTCGAGACGACCGGCACTACGGCGTCGATCATTAATATTGCGTCGATCGCGTCGTCGATCAAAGGCCTGCCGTTCCGCATGGTGTATGGCGCAAGCAAGGCTGCCGTGATCGGCCTCACCAAATCGATTGCCGCCGACTTCGTCAAGCAAGGCATCCGCTGCAATGCGGTGTGCCCGGGCACAGTGGATACGCCGAGCCTGCACGACCGCATCAACGCCTTTGCCGA
>JANLTL010000120.1:0-1943 GCA_031362905.1 Burkholderiales bacterium
CAAAAACCCCCGGAAAACGGGAAAAGATTTTAGCCCTATCCACCACGCTTATACGCTTCAATGAGGCCGGGGCAAAAACCCCCGGAAAACGAGACGGCCGCGGCGTCACAAATCGCGCGTACAGAGCTTCAATGAGGCCGGGGCAAAAACCCCCGGAAAACGACAACATGCTGCGCTCCCTGGGTGCGGACGAGGCGCTTCAATGAGGCCGGGGCAAAAACCCCCGGAAAACCACATCGCGCGCTCGATCCGCCTGCGCGAGCGCTGGCTTCAATGAGGCCGGGGCAAAAACCCCCGGAAAACGGCACCGTTCGCAACGCGCTGCCAGACAGCAGTTTGACATATGTTCGCGAGCGCTGATCGACTCAACGCAGCAGATACCTTGCTCGCGAAACAAGAGGCAACGGTAACCAAAAGAAAACCGCGCCTTTTGAAGAACTTAGCCACCGCGAGCGCTGATACCGGTGGCCTCGCGCACTTCAGCGCTCGCGCCGCCGCTGCGGCAGATGCCACGTAGTTATGCGGCACGATTACACAATCACCGGTGCGCGCTCGACCGGCGCAAAACCTTTGCCGATGCTGAACACGCGCGGCTGCACCGACTCGGCGGGCCCGACATCGATCATCAGCAAATGATCCTTTTCATGATGCAGGATGCCATCAACAAGATGGATCAGTTCGGCGTGGCGCATGCGCGTGAGGCGGCACTGAAACACTGACAACTGCAACCATTCGCCATAGCCTTTCATCACCTTGAACAAGCGGCGCCAGCGCTTGTCATCGGAGATGTCGTAGGTGACGATGTAGAGGTGTTCGTCTGTCACGTGGCCTGCCCGGTGCCGGCATCAACGCGTAATGAAGTTTGGATATTCATCAATCTCGCCCAGCAGATGCCGACCCAGCAACCGCGCCTGAATTTCGATGATCTGCCGGTACTGCGCGGCGTAGCCGAAGATCGGATGCGTGATCTCCTGGCTCATGCGCCGCTCAAACGCGGCGATGAAGCTGCGCCTGCCGCGTTCGTTCAGATTCACGGCACCACCGGCCTGCACAAAATCATCCGGCCCAACCTCGCCGTTGTTGAGCGCCATCAGCACCGCTGAATCAGCCACCAGCGGACGGAATGGCTCCATCAGATCAAGCGCGAGAGCCGGACGGCCATAGCGCGACTGATGATAAAAACCGCGATAGGTGTCGAAACCAACACCGGTCAGCGTGACGGCCACGCTGCGCGCCAGCAGCGAATACGCATACGACAACAGCGCGTTGACCGGATCAGTGGGCGGGCGGCGGGTGCGGCGCTCGAAGTCGAACGGCATGGTCTCACCCAGCTCAGAGAGCATCTCGCGAAAGTGTTTGAAATAGCGCGCTGCGGCGTTGCCTTCATGACCCAGCAACTGCGGCAGGTCGCGCGCACGCTCGGCGGCATCAATGTCCTGACGAAATTGGGACAGCAATTCTTCGGTGATCTCGCCGCGCTTCCAGTTGCGGCGCAGCAGTGTGCGCTGGTTGCGGATTTTCGCGGCGACCAGCCCGCGCGCCAGCGCAAGGCAGTGACGCTCATCAAAACTGGCGCGAAATTGCGCGGTGCGCAGTTCCACATTCTTGTGGCCCAGCCCGATGGTATGGCCGAGAAACCAGCCGCCATACGAGAGCCAAGTGACGGGGATATTGCGCGCCATCAATTCATGCAGTGCCGGGCCGGTGAGATAGACGCCGCCTTGCAGCACCACTTGCGATACGTCGATCAGGCGCGCACTGGCCGCCTTGACGTCGTCTACCGACACCTCCAGCGTCTCGCCCACCTTCGCCACCTTGGCGCCGCGCGCCTGCACGTAGAGCGGCAACGCGGTGGCACCGCCCACCGCCAGCGGGCGCGGCGGCGTTTGCTGGGTGCGCAGGTAATGCACCTCATCGGGCAGGCAGATGGCGTTGAGCGAACA
>JANLTL010000532.1:0-1685 GCA_031362905.1 Burkholderiales bacterium
CCAAGCCGGCGATGGACAAACTGGTCGCCTCGCTGCAGGGAGCCTTGAAGGATCCCGCTTTCATGGCTGCGATGGACAAGCTGGGCGCGATCATCGTGTCACCTGCCAAGGCGTCGCCGGACGGACTCAAGAACCATCTCACGGCTGAAATCGCCAAGTGGGCCCCGATCATCAAAAAGGCAGGGCTGTACGCCGACTGAGGGCTGACTGACCAAGGGCATTCGCCCCGATCAAACGGCGCCTGCGGGCGCCGTTTTTGTTTGTTCTTATTTCTTCACCTTTATTCTTTTTAATAGTAATGAAATGACAAAATAGTCGTTCTTAAGAATATATCCGTGGGCTAAGCTGCCGGTCTCCCTCAGCTTTGGACCCATTTCCATGTTCCGCTCCCTGCTCGCTTCCCTGCTCCTGCTCGTTGCCGCGCCAGCCTTGGCAGATTCCGTGCGCATTGATGCCGGCAGCGCCTTGACGGCCGTGGTGAAGCATTTTGGCTGGCTCGAAGCAGCCGGGGTGCCGGTATTATGGACACCGGCCGGGGAGGCCGCCGATTTCGCCGTGACCGACGGCGGCCAGGCGATTGCCGCCCGTGCTGCAAACCGGCAGGTGAAGGCGATCTACGTGTTGTCGCGCGCCGCCGCGAGCGATGCCGCCGCGACTGATGCCACTGAATACTTGCTGGTGTCTGAAAGCACGCTGGCACAGCGTGGCGCCGAGGCGCGCGTGGTATTGGCCACTCTGGAGCGGGCGCGCCACTGGATCATCGCAGACCCGGCAGCTGCCGAGTCGCTGATTGGCGCAGCAGCGCGTGATCGCAATTTTTCGGGGTCCCGACCAGGCCCGGCGCAGCTGGCGAGCCTCAAGAAGATTGCGCACGCGAACGGTCTGGACCAACAGCTTGGCGCCGCACTCCTCGATGATTCGGCCTATCGTGCCGCGCTGACGCAGCCGCGTGCGGACCAGATTGCCGCAGTCAGCCGCTGATCAGGCGGCGCACCAGGGCCTTACCCGGTCAGCCCTGACCAACGCTCCACCAGCCCCCTGGTTTCAATGCCGAACAGGTCGAGCATGCGCCCGACCGAGTGATTGACCAGAGCGTCGATCGAGGTCTTGCTCTGATACAGCGCCGGCACCGGCGGGAAAATCACGCCGCCCATTTCGGTCACCGCCGTCATGTTGCGCAGGTGCGCAAGGTTGAGTGGCGTCTCGCGCGTCACCAGCACCAGGCGGCGGCGCTCCTTGAGGATCACATCGGCCGCGCGTGAAATCAGATTGTCCGAGAACGCGTGGGCGACGGACGCGAGGGTCTTCATCGAGCAAGGCGCGACGATCATGCCGTGGGTAACGAAGGATCCGCTGGCGATGGCTGCGCCAATGTCGCGGTTGTCGTAGGCGACATCGGCCAGCGCCTCCACTTCCTTTTTCGACATCGACAACTCGTGCTGCGCGTTCAGTGCGCCGGCGTTGGAGACCACCACGTGCGTCTCCCAGCCTGGCACGCCGCGCATCGCTTGCAGCAGGCGCACGCCGTAGAGACTGCCGGAGGCGCCAGTGATGGCGACGATCAGGCGCTGCTTGGGCGCAAGTGCCGGTGCAGGGATCTTGGTGGCGGGCTTGGCGGAGGGCATGGGCGCATTCTGCCATGTCCGTCGGCACGAGCGGTTTCGAGCGCATGACATGCCATGTAA
>JANLTL010000128.1:0-9246 GCA_031362905.1 Burkholderiales bacterium
TACCCGCGGTTTGCTGGCCGGGCGGGCCGCACGCGCTGCATTGGCTGCTACCGCTTCGCTCGCGCGGCGTGCCAGTGCGCCTGATTTGGCCAGCGCGACGACATGCGTTTTAAGCGCGGCCATTTCCGCAGCATCCGCGTGGGGCGTAGCGGCCTTGACCGGCTTGTTGGGAGCCGCGCTCCGGACGGCATACACGGCGGCGTCTTGCCGCGCAATCAGGGCGCCGGTGTCGCGTGCAGTCAAGCCGGCGGTCTCGAGCGCGCGGCCGAGCGTGGCCCAGTATTCGATCTGGCTCGCCACCGAGCGGCGCATCATGAGGGCGGATGCACGGGCATCGTTGACCAGCGCAGCAGCGAGTTTGACGGACGTAAAGCCTGAACTGGTGACCATGACCATACGCTCCCTAGCTAGAGTCAAAAGGTAGCAGAATGGCGCATTTATGTCAATCTGTCATGGCCCCCGTGCACCTTCGTCTTGAATTCCTTGCCGTGTACTTTCCGCTTCTTTGCTTCGCTCATGCCGTTTCCCTTTATTCTTGGCACCAGCTTAAACCAGTGAATTCAATTGGTCCCAATTTGTGGATCCACAATAGGCCCGCGTGAACCTTGCGATCCGGACAGGCACGAGCGGTCAAACTTTCATGAAACTTGCCCTAATTCGTCAACGCTACACCCCCTATGGCGGCGCCGAACGCTTCATGGATCGCGCGATCGCTGCTTTGGGAAACCAGGCGGAAATCACCGTGCTGGCACGCGAGTGGCGCGGCGAAGCCGCCGGCTATCGGTTTGTCGAGTGCAATCCGCCCCATCGCAGCAACGTGCAGCGCGAGCGTGGTTTCGCGGATGCGGTGGTAGCGACTCTGCGCGACGACAAGTTTGATCTGATCCAGTCGCACGAACGTATCGTTCCCGTAGGCATCAACGCGCCGTTTATCTACCGAGCCGGTGACGGCGTGCATGCCACCTGGCTGCGCGAACGCGCGCGCGCGCACGGGCTGGCTGGATCACTGCGCAACGCGATCAACCCCTATCATCGTTTCATGGTGGCGCAGGAACGCGCCATGTTCACCCACGCCAATCTCGCTGGCGTGATCTGCAATTCACCCATGGTGCGTGATGACATCGCGGCGCGCTTTGCTGTGCCCGAGACGAAGTTGCATGTGATTTACAACGGTGTTGATCTGGAGAAGTTTCAGCCGCGCCGGCCCAATCGGACAGAGGACGTTTCCGGTGGATGGCCGGAAATCCTTGGTGGGAGCGGCTTGCAGGTCAATCTCCCTCTGCTGCTCTATGTCGGCTCCGGCTTTGAGCGCAAGGGCGTGACCAACCTGCTCAAGGCGTTTGCACGCGCCGGGGGCAACGCCCAACTTGCGATTGTCGGTGCCGACAAGCACGCTGGGCGCTATGCGCGGCTCGCGGCACGGCTCTCTCTGGGCAAGCGCGTGCACTTTGCCGGCGCGGTCGGCGATGTCACCCCCTGGTATGCCGCCGCCGACGCCTTCGTGCTGCCCACCCTCTACGACCCGATGCCCAATGCGGCGCTTGAGGCGCTCGCCTGCGGCTTGCCTATCTTGACCACGCCGACCTGCGGCGCAGCGGAACTGGTCAACGAAGGCGTCAATGGCTACGTGCGCGATGCGCTCGACCTGGATGGTTTGGCGCAGGCCATCTCTTTGCTGGCCGATCCGGTGCGCGCCGCTTCCATGCGCGCCGCAGCCCGCGCCAGCGTCACCCATTTGTCGCTCGACGCCATGGCGCAACAACTGCTCGCCCTCTACGGTTCGCTCACAGCGCGCGGGTAAAATCCGCTGATGGCGGAACCCCAATCACCGCGGTCTGGCAACGCGCCCACTGACACTCCAGCGCGCGCGACCGGCCCGCAAAACAGCACCCAGCTCTACCTGCGCCTGCTCACCTACGTGGTGCCCTACCGCATGGTGTTCGGCTTGGGCATCCTCGGCATGATGGCCGCGGCACTCACCGAGCCGCTGTTCCCCGCGCTGATGAAGCCGATGCTCAACGAAGGTTTCGGTGGCAAAAGCCGCGAGAGCCTGACCTGGATTCCGGCTGCATTGATCGGCATCTTTTTGCTGCGCGGTTTGATCACGTTTTGCACATCCTATGCGCTTGCGTGGGTGTCGAACCGCATCCTGATGGACATGCGCGACGCCATGTTTGCGCGCCTGGTGCGCCTGCCCACCGCGTATTACAACAACCAGTCGTCCGGGACCCTGATTTCGCGCATCGCCTTTGATGTCAACAACGTGACCAGCGCTGCGACCTCGGTACTCACCGTGCTGGTGCGCGACTCGATCACGGTGCTCGGTCTGTTCGCCTGGCTGCTTTACGAAAACTGGAAGCTCACGCTGGTGGCAGTGGCGATCATTCCGCTCTCCGCCCTGGTGATCAAACTGTTTTCGTCGCGCCTGCGCCGCATGAGCCGCGAAGCCCAGCGCGCCATGGGTGACATCACCCACGTGCTCGGTGAGTCGATTGACGCATCCAAAGTTGTCAAGGTGCACGGCGGGCAGGCTTATGAAGAAGAGCGTTTTCACAAGGCCAACAGTGCCCTGCGCGGCTACAACATGCGTCAGACCATCGCCGCCTCGGCCACGGTACCGATCACACAATTCTTTGCCGCCGTTGCGCTGGCGATCGTGGTGGCGATTGCGCTGGTGCAGTCTAGTGGTGCCGAGACCACGGTAGGCGGATTTGTTTCGTTCATCACTGCGATGTTGATGCTGCTCGCGCCTTTGAAGCATCTGGCCGATGTCAACGCGCCATTGCAACGCGGCCTCGCGGCTGCTGAGTCGGTGTTCTCTTTGCTCGATGAGGCCGAGGAGGATGACCGCGGTACGCAGACGATCGAGCGCGCCAAGGGGCGCGTGAGCTTTGAGCATGTCACGTTCCAATATCCGCACACCGAGCGGCCGGCCTTGCGCGACATCTCCATCGACGTGGCGCCTGGTGAAACCGTGGCGCTGGTCGGTGCCTCGGGCAGCGGCAAGACCACGTTGGCCAATCTGATTCCGCGCTTCTATCACGCCGGCAGCGGCCGCATTGCGCTTGACGGCATCAGCCTCGACGACCTCAAGCTCACCTCCTTGCGTGCCAATCTCGCGCTGGTGTCGCAGGATGTGGTGCTGTTCAACGACACCGTGCATGCCAACATCGCTTACGGCGCCACGCGACACGCGGTGCGTGCGCAAGTTGAAGCGGCGGCCGAGGCGGCATTTGCCACTGCCTTCATCCACGAGTTGCCCCAGGGCTTTGACACCCTGATTGGCGAGAACGGTGTGCGTCTCTCCGGCGGGCAGCGCCAGCGCCTCGCGATTGCGCGCGCTCTGCTCAAAGACGCGCCGGTGCTGATTCTCGATGAAGCGACTTCCGCTCTCGATTCCGAATCCGAGCACCAGGTGCAAGCCGCGCTTGAGGTGCTGATGAAGAACCGCACCACTATCGTCATCGCGCACAGGCTCTCGACGATTGAGAATGCCGACCGCATCATCGTGATGGATCATGGCCGCATCATGGAGGCGGGCACCCACGCGGAGCTGATTGCGCAGGAGGGTATTTACGCCAACCTGTATCGCATCCAGTACGCCATTGAAAAAAATGCCGCATCGGATAGGGCGGAGTGAGCCGGCGGCGCCATGAAGATACTGCACACGGAAAACTCGCTGGGCTGGGGCGGGCAGGAAATTCGCATCCTCACTGAAGCAGCCGGCATGATCGGGCGCGGGCACGACGTGCATTTGATCGCGCCGGCCGCATCGCGCATCTTTAAAGAAGCCCCGGCGCACGGCGTACCGGTGACGGCCTTGCCCATCACAAAGAAGCGCCTGTCAGGCGTGCTGGCCTTGCGCACCTGGTTAAACGCCAACCCGATCGATGTCATCAACACGCACAGTTCGACCGACTCCTGGCTCGCGGCGCTGGCGTGTGCCACGCTGCGCCAGGCGCCGCCGATTGTGCGTACGCGTCATGTGTCAGCACCGGTCTCGACCAACGCTGCGACGCGCTGGCTCTATACGCGTGCCGCCAGTGCCGTGGTGACCACGGGTGAGGCACTCAAGCAGCAACTGATGCGCGACAACGGCTTTCCGGGCGAGCGCATGGTCTCGATCCCCACGGGCATTGACCTGACGCGCTTTGCGCCAGTCACCGGGGCCGCGCAGCGTGCGGTACTACGCGCACGTCTCAAGTTGCCGCCAGACCAGCGCATCATCGGCATCGTCGCGACCCTGCGCAGCTGGAAAGGCCATCGTTTCCTGCTTGAAGCGTTCGCGGCTCTCAAACGCAGTGATACGCATCTGCTGGTTGTCGGGGAGGGGCCGCAGCGGGATGCGTTGACCCAGCTGGTGGCTAAATTGGGCATTGGTGCGCAGGTGACATTGGCAGGTAACCAGACCGATGTCGTGCCATGGCTGCAGTGCACGGACGTTTTTGTGCTGCCGTCTTATGCCAACGAAGGCGTGCCGCAGGCGATCTTGCAGGCTTTTGCCTGTGGTCTGCCGACGGTGACGACCGAAGCCGGCGCCATTTCCGAAGTGGCGCGCGATGGCGAGACCGCGTTGATCGTGAAGATGCAGGACGCGAGCGCTCTGGCGCAGGGCATTGCGCGCCTGCTCGATGACGCGACGCTGCGCGCGCACCTTGGCGCCAATGCGCTTGTGCAAGCGCGTGCACGCCACGGAATTGACGCCATGCTTGACCAGATGGAAGCCGTGTTCCTGCGCGCGGCCGGCAAGCTCAACTGAACGCACGATTCCATGCGCATTCCGGTCTTCGCATGAGCCGCCTGCCGTCACGCCTGGCGGTGCTGCCGCGCGCCGCACTCAACAGCCTGGGCCGGCGCAAGCGCCCGGCGCCGATCCGGCGCGTATTGATTGCCCACAACCTGCTGCTCGGTGACACATTGATGCTCACCGCGCTGCTGGCGCGCTTGCGCCGCAACTGTCCTGACGCGACCATTGCGATGACAGTGGCTCCGGCCTTGCAAGCCCTGTACGAGACGCAGCCCTATGGCGTACAGATGCTGCCCTTCGATCCACACCGGGCCGCCACGGCGCGCCGGATCGTGCGCAGCGGCCCCTATGATTGGGCGCTGGTGCCGGGTGACAACCGCTATACCTGGCTCGCGCATGCAGCTGGTGCTGCGTGGATCACCGTACTCGACGAGTCGGGCCCCAGGCTGCGCAGCATCGTTGCCGATGAACTCATTGCGTGGCCTGATGCACCTGCTGCCCTGGCCGACATCTTTGCTTCCCTCGCCGGCCCAGGCAATAGTGGCGGTGATGCCGAATCGTATGATCCGCTGCAGTGGCCGGCGCCGGCCTGCACCGCGTTTGACCGGCCGCGTGCGCCTTACTGCGTGCTCCATGTTGGCGCCGGTTCCACACTGCGTCATTGGCCACCTGAACGCTGGCGGGAATTGGCCCAAAGCCTTGTCCACCAAGGGTTTGCGCCGGTATGGTCGGGCAGCACGCAGGATCTGGCGCTGATCGCGCAGATTGACCCTGACCAGCAATTCTTCAGCACCGTGGGCAAGCTTGATCTCGCCCAGCTCTGGCATCTGTTGGCACTTGCCGCGCTGCTGGTCGTGCCCGATACAGGCATTGCCCATCTGGCCAAACTCACCGCTACGCCCACGGTCTGCCTGTTCGGCCCCGGCTCCGATGTGCTGTTTGGGGCAGGGGAGTTCTGGCGCAATCATCGCTTCGCGCCGGTCATTGAAGTGGACTTCCCCTGCCGTGACCAGCGCACCCTGTTCGGCCGCCGTATCGAATGGGTGCGCCGCTGCCAGCGCAGCACCACGCAATGCGCCGGCCCGGCGTGCATGCATGCACTCGAGGTCGAGCGCGTGGCGGCCGCATGCACCTCCCTGCTCCAGGGCCGTTGATGGATTGCCACGTCATCAACCTGCAACCGCATCTGGGCGGCGCCGAGGTCTACACGATCTTTTTTACCCGTGCGATGCTGGCAGGCGGGCATGCCGTATCGCTCTACGTCAATCGCGCAGCCACCTGCTGGAGCGGCCTCGCCGCAGAGGCGCATCCGCGACTCAAGCTCATCGCGGTCAAGTCCGATGGCGACATACCGCCTCTCCTGCCATCGCAGGCGTGGATCCTGACCCACGGGCCGGTGAGCCCGTCCTTCGTTTCGGCTGTCAAAGGCAAACACCGCCTCACCGGCTTTTGCCACATGCCCCTCGCCGGGCGACGCGCCGGCGTACTGGCTGATTACGATCTGGTGTTCGGTGTCTCGGACTACGTCATCTCGACGCTCGGGCCCGCCGGTGTGGCGCAGGTGTACCCGGAAGCCTTTCTGGGCATCGCCGACTTCTCGCGTTTTGCCGCGGGTAGTAACGATACCTTTCGGCAGGGCGAGGTGTACTTCTGGGACCAGCGCAAGTTTCGCGACCGGGTGTTGTCCTGGTTCGCGCCGCTGTGGCGTGCCTTTGCGCCCACGCCGCTGTACCAGCGCCGCCCGGGCTTCACGATTGGCATCGTCTCGAACATCGGACCGATCAAGCAATTCGATCTGCTGTTGCAAAAGATTGCGCCGGTGATTGCAGCGCGCGCGAACGTCAACATCGATGTGTTTGGCAATGGCGCCTACCGCTCGGTGGCAGACCTGAAAATGGCAATGCGCCCGATTGCCGACCGCGTGCGCTTCTGGGGCCGGCAGGCCGACCCCAAACCGCTCTATGCGAATTTCGACTATCTGCTCTCCGGCCTGCCCGAGAAGGAAGCGTTGGGGCTCAATATTATCGAGTCACAAATTCTTGGTACACCGGTGTTGGCGGTGAACGCGCCGCCGTTCACCGAAACCGTGGTCGACGGCCAGTCAGGCTACCTCTTTCGCGACCCGCGCCAAGACGATGGCGCCGATTTCGCGCGCGTGCTCGATCGCGCCATCGCTGGCCCACGACCCAATCCGCAGGATTATCCTGCGCATCTTGCGCGATTTTCACCAGCCGCATTTCGGGCCCGCATTGATCGACTCGTCCAGCACATTCCAACCCCTTGATAGAGAGACCACGCCATGACCCTGCCCATCAGCCGCTATCCCGTCCCGGAAATCAAGGACCTGCCCGACGACATTCGCGCACGCATCCTCGAGACGCAGGAAAAAGCCGGCTTCGTGCCCAATGTGTTCCTCGCATTGGCGCACCGCCCGGCCGAGTGGCGCGCGTTTTTCGCGTATCACGACGCGCTGATGCTTAAAGAACATTCGGGTCTCTCCAAGGGCGACCGCGAGATGATCGTGGTCGCCACCTCCGGGCGCAACCAGTGCATTTACTGCGTGGTGGCACACGGCGCGATCCTGCGCATTTACGAAAAGAAGCCGCAGGTCGCAGACCAGGTCGCGACCAACCATCTGAAGGCCGACATCACGCCGCGCCAGAAGGCGATGTGCGACTTCGCCATCAAGGTTACCGAAGCGTCGTATCAGATCGGCGACGAGGATTTCATCACCTTGCGCGGCCACCGCTTCAACGACGAAGACATCTGGGACATCGCCGCCATCGCCGCCTTCTTCGGCCTCTCGAACCGCATGGCCAACCTCACGGCGATGCGCCCGAACGACGAGTTCTACCTGATGGGGCGGATGCCGAAAAGCAAGGCTTAAGCGCACAACTGCCGCGCAACCACCGCGCCAGAAGGCGCATGGATAGGACTTCTTGTAGAGGTGCAGGCCTGAAACCCGCTCCCACCAACGGTTTTCAGGCTATCGTCTGGATAAATGCTGTCTCGCAATTTCAGCGATACAGATGATGACACTTCGGCGTGGATGTTTTACCCTCTGTCTGCACAGACCGAGAGTGATGATTTTTCTGGAATGTCTGGATTCCTCATCTTCTCAAAAACAATAGAACCTGAAGCCAATGGCAAACAACAACAGTAGCGGAAAATCCCTCGAATCCTGGATCTGGGATGCCGCCTGCTCGATTCGCGGCGCCAAGGACGCACCGAAATACAAGGACTACATCCTCCCGCTCATCTTCACCAAGCGCCTGTGTGATGTGTTCGATGACGAGCTGAACCGCATCGCCAAGGAAGTGGGCTCGCGCAAGAAGGCCTTCCAGCTCGCCAAGGCCGACCACAAGCTGGTGCGCTTCTATCTGCCACTCATGCCGGACGATCCCGAGCAGCCCGTTTGGTCCGCCATCCGCAAACTCTCCGACAAGATCGGCGAAGGCGTCACCACCCGGATGCGCGCCATCGCCCGGGAAAACCCGCTGCTGCAGGGCATCATCGACCGCGTCGACTTCAACGCCACCACCCACGGCCAGCGCGATCTCGACGACGATCGCCTCTCCAACCTGATCGAGGCCGTCAGCACCAAGCGCCTCGGGCTTGATGATGTCGAGGCCGACATCATCGGCAAGAGCTACGAATACCTGATCCGCAAGTTCGCCGAAGGCGGCGGCCAAAGCGCCGGCGAGTTCTACACCCCGCCCGAAGTCGGCACCATCATGTCGCGCGTGCTCCAGCCCGAACCCGGCATGGAGATTTATGACCCCACCTGCGGCTCAGGCGGCCTGCTGGTGAAGTGCGAGATCGCCATGGAGGAAATCGCCAAGGGGAAAAAGCGCACCGTCGCCCCGCTCAAACTGTTCGGTCAGGAAAGCACGCCCGAGACCTGGGCCATGGCCAACATGAACATGATCATTCATGACATGGAAGGCCAGATCGAGATTGGCGACACCTTCAAGAACCCCAAATTCCGCAGCAAAGGCAAGCTGCGCACCTTCGACCGCGTTGTCGCCAACCCGATGTGGAACCAGGACTGGTTCGTCGAGGCAGACTACGACAACGACGAACTCGAGCGCTTCCCCGCCGGGGCCGGCTTCCCCGGCAAATCCTCCGCCGACTGGGGCTGGGTGCAGCACATCCACGCCAGCCTGAATGACAAGGGCCGTGCGGCCGTGGTGCTCGACACCGGCGCCGCCTCGCGAGGATCGGGCAATGCCGGCACCAACAAGGAAAAGACCGTCCGCCAGTGGTTCGTCGACCACGACATCGTCGAGAGCGTGCTCTACCTGCCCGAGAACCTGTTCTACAACACCACCGCCCCCGGCATCGTGCTGTTCCTCAACAAGGCCAAGCCGAAGATGCGCAAGGGCAAGGTCTTCCTCGTCAACGCCAGTCAGGTCTTCGAAAAGGGCGACCCCAAGAACTTCATCCCGGACGAAGGCATTCAGCGCATCGCCGACGCCCTTATCGGGTGGAATGAAGAG
>JANLTL010000592.1:0-5884 GCA_031362905.1 Burkholderiales bacterium
CTTGTGCGGCGCCAGGGCGCGCAGCGCATCGCCGGTGCCGGGCATCTCGACCTTGATCACGTCGGCACCGTAGTCGGCGAGAAGGCCGGCCGCGAACGGCCCGGCTACCACCGAGGACAAATCGAGCACGCGCAGGCCGGCCAATGGCCCGGAGAATGGCTCTGCGTGCGGTTCTGCGGGCCACGCCCGAGGCGCATTGGACGCGGCGGCAGGCTCATCTGAAGAGGTCATGCGCAAAGCTTAGCGCGAAAAGCCGGCCACGCTTGTGCGATGATGGCGTCCCGTTTTCCAACCGCATCCACACCAGCCCCCACACCACCATGTCAAACGGCCCTCTCTCCGGTCTCAAGATTCTCGAATTCGAAGCCATCGGCCCTGGCCCCTTTTGCGGCATGATGCTCGCCGACATGGGCGCCGACGTCCTGTTGGCCGATCGTGCCAGCAACCCGCGCCTGGGCTTTGGGCGCGACCGCTGGTTTGACGTGATGATGCGCGGCCGCCGTTCGGTCACGCTCGATCTCAAGTCCCCTGATGGTGTCGCAGCGGCGAAACAACTGGTGGCCAAGGCCGACGCCATCATCGAGGGATTCCGCCCGGGCGTGATGGAGCGGCTTGGCCTTGGCCCGGACGTCTTGCTCGCGCTCAATCCACGCCTGGTGTACGGGCGCATGACTGGCTGGGGGCAGGAAGGCCCGCTCGCTGCGCGCGCCGGCCATGACATAAATTACATCGCACTCACCGGTGTGCTGCATGCGATCGGCCGCAAGGATCAAGCCCCGGTGCCACCGCTCAATCTGGTCGGTGATTTTGGCGGCGGCGGCATGTTGCTCGCGTTCGGCATCGCCTGCGGCATCATCGAAGCGAAGTCATCCGGCAAGGGCCAGGTGGTCGATGCGGCAATGGTCGATGGCGCCTCCACACTGGCCACCATGTTTGCCGGCATGCAGGCGGCCGGACGCTGGAGCGAAACACGCGGCGACAATGTGCTCGATACTGGCGCGCCCTGGTACGACACCTATGAGACCAGTGATGGCAAGCATGTCGCCATCGGATCGATTGAGCCCAAGTTTTATGCCGAGTTGTTGGAGCGCATGGGCCTGGCCGGCGGGAGCAATACCGAGACCCTGCCACCCCAGCACGACCGCGCGGGCTGGCCGGTGCTGCGCGAGCGTTTCACCGCCACCTTCAAAACCAAGACGCGCGATGAGTGGGATGCCGTGTTCAAAGATTCCGATGCCTGCTTCGCGCCGGTGCTGACGTTCTCCGAAGCGCGCAATCATCCGCACATGGCCGCGCGCGGCACGTTTGCAGAGCTAGGCAAGATCAACCAACCTGCACCGGCACCGCGCTTCTCGCGCACACCCGGCGCACTGCGCAGCGCGCCGCCCGAACGTGGCGAGCATGGACGTGCGGCACTGGCCGAGTGGGGTTTCTCGGCGGACGAAATAAAATCATTGACTGCGCAGGGGCTTGGTTGTCTATAAGGTTCGCATCGCGCCAGCCGCGCAGGCTGTCACACCGCCCGCCGCGTCTTTCTCATCCTTTACGGAACGCAATCACATGACCACTCGCTTCACCGGCATCCTCTCGCCCGTCGTCACCCCCTTCAACGCTGATGGCAGCCCCGACCCGGTGCGCTTTGAAGCGCACTGCCGCTGGCTGCTCTCGAACAACGTCGGCCTCGCGATCTTCGGTACCAACTCGGAAGCGAACTCGCTGTCAGCCGACGAGCGCATGATGCTGCTCGAACACCTCGTAGCCTGCGGCCTCGACCCCAAACGCATGATGCCCGGCACCGGCTGCTCCTCAATCAGCGATTCGATCAAGCTCACCGCGCATGCCGTCAAGCTCGGATGCGCCGGCACACTGATGCTGCCGCCGTTCTACTACAAGGGTGTCTCCGACGAAGGCCTGTACCGCAACTACGCCGAGATCATTGACAAGGTGGCCGATGCGCGTTTGCAGATTTACCTGTATCACATCCCACCGGTTTCGCAAGTGCCAATCACGCTCGCGCTGATCGAGCGTCTGCTCAAGGCCTACCCGGCAAACATCGCCGGCATCAAGGATTCATCGGGCGACTGGAACAACACCAAGGCGGTGCTCGACGCCTTCGCCAAGCAAAACTTTCATGTCTTCGCCGGCAGCGAAACCTTCTTGCTCGCCAATCTGCGCAATGGCGGTGCGGGTTGCATCAGCGCCACCGCGAACGTCAACCCGGCGCCGATTCACAAGCTCTACGCCGAATGGAAAAATGCCGATGCCGACGCGCAGCAGGCAGCGCTCGATGTCATCCGCATGGACTTCCAGAAGTTTCCGATGATCCCGGCGCTCAAGGCTGCGGTGGCGCATTGGCAGGGCGATGCCGATTGGGCGCGCGTGCGGCCGCCGCTGGTCGAATTGAGCACGCAACAAGTGAGCGAGATGACCGCCGCGCTAAAAGGCCACGGGTTTGACATGCCGGGGTTGGGCACGCGCTAATGCCGCAGGGCGATGGATCAAGCCGGTCTTGCCGCCGTGACCGATGCAAACCCTCAGATGCGGAGTGAATTCTCGATGGCGTGAAGGCACCAACCCATGCTACGCGAGCAAGGTGCGCGCCAGCGCCATGCCCGCCGCCGCCTGGGTGGGTTCCACCACCGGGATGCCCAGTTCTTGCTCCAAGCGGTCGCGAAACGCCGCCATGCCGGCGCAGCCCATCACCACCACATCGGCACCATGCTGATCGCGCAGCTTGGCGCCGGTTGCGCGCATGCGTTCGAGGGTCTTTGCGGTATCTGCGAGTTCGAGCACGCCAAGATTGATCGCGAGATCGCCCGCTAAGCGGTCAGTCACGCCCATCGCGGCGTAGTAGCGCAAGTGGCGCGGAATCGATGCCGGCAAAATTGAAATCACACCGAAGCGCTGGCCTAGCGTGAGTGCGGTAAGCACGCCGCATTCGGCGATGCCCAGTACCGGTTTGCGCGTGGCTTCACGCACCCCGTACATGCCGGGGTCACTGAAACAGGCGATGACGAAGGCGGCAGCATCAGCGTCATCAAGCCGCTCGACCTCGGCGCACAGCGGCGGACCGAGCGCATCGACATCGCGCTGGGTTTGCACGCCGGGCGGGCCTTGCCTGAGGGTGGTGCAGAGAATCAGCGGGCCGCCATTGATGCGTAGTTGACGCAACGCCGCGTCGATGCCATCGGTCACCGCCTGAGTCGAATTCGGGTTGATCACATGGATTGTGCGCATCATGCCTCCTGCGCCGCGAGGGTGTGGTCGAGCCGCACGATGGTTTCGCACAGCACGCGGGTGCCATCGAGCAACTGGCCGGGGTCAATCCATTCCTCCGGGCAATGGCTGCGGCCCTTGAGGCAGGGAATGAAGATCATGCCAATCGGCCCGGTTTTGGCGACATACACGCCGTCATGTCCGGCGCCACTCGGCATGCGCATCGAGGCGTAACCTTGGGCGGCGCTGGCCTGTTCGATGATGTCCATCACCAGTGGCGAGCACCGGGTGGGGTGTGAGAGTGTTTGCGGCGTCATCGTCAACTTCAGACGCAGTGCTGCCAACTCGGCCGCGACCATGTCGATGATGTTCTCCGGAAAGGCGCTGAGTACATCCGGGTTGTCGCTGCGCACTTCGAGTGTCATCTCGGCGCGGCCCGGCACCGCATTGGACGCGTTCGGCGTCACCACGATGCGCCCGATGGTGGCGACCACATAGTCCGGGCCGTGGCGCGCCAGCGCGGCTGCCGCCTGCTGCACTTCTGCAATGATCAAGGCTGCGCCAGCCAATGCGTCACAGCGCAGGTCCATCGGCGTGGTGCCGGCGTGATCGGGGCGACCCTCGACCAGCAGTGCCACCCGGCGAATCCCGACGATGTGCGTCACCACGCCGATCGGCAATTTTTTCGCTTCCAGCACCGGCCCCTGCTCAATGTGCAGTTCGACAAACGCAGCGGTGCTGGCGGGGCCGCGCAGTTCTTTGCCCAGACGCAGCGGATCGCCGCCTGCGCGCCGGATGGCAGCAGCCAGTGTGTCGCCATTGCCGTCTTCGGCCGCCAGCATGGCGTCATCCAGACTGCCGCAGAGGCCGCGGCTGCCCACGCACGAGACACCGTAGTCGCTTGGCTCCTCCGACAAAAAATCGATCACCTCAAACGGATGTTCCATGGGCACACTTTGCTCTCGCAGTGCGCACGCCACCTCAAGGCCAGCGAGCACGCCGATGATGCCGTCGAAGCGCCCGCCCTGCATCACGGTATCGGAGTGCGAGCCGGTGATGATGGGCTTGCGGCGCGGATTGCGGCCCGCGCGCCGTCCAGTCAGATTGCCGGCCGCATCGACCGATACCAGCAGCCCGGCGAGTTCAAACTCGTTGCGCAACCAGTCACGTGCTGCGGCATGCTGGTCTGAAAAAGCACGCCGGGTCCAGGGTTGACCGGGCAGGGTGAATTTCGACAGCGTCTCGACGCGCTGCCACAGACGCGCCGGATCGAGGCCTTGTGCTACCGATGCGGCGCGCGCGCTCATCGCGTTCATGCTGATGCCGCCGGCCGCACAAAGCGTCCATGCCCTTTGCCATTGACCACCTGCCGGCCATCCCAGGCCAGTTGGCCGCGCACGTAGGTGGCATCAATGCGCACTGTAAATTCGCGGCCTTCAAACGAACTCCAGTTCACCGCTGAGAGGCTGTGTGACGGATCGAACCGGTACTTCTCCGGTTTGAGAATCACGATGTCGGCATCCATGCCCACATCGAGTGATCCCTTCCGATGCCCCAGCAAAAAATGCCGGGACGGGCCCGCACACAATTGCTGCGCCACCATGGCCGGTGACAGGCCATGCTCCTCGCAGCCGGTCCAGAATGCTGGCAGCAAGGTTTCCAGCCCTGGCCCGCCCGAAGCATTCTTGAACACGTTCGGATCGCCCTTGCGCGTGAGGCTCCAGCTGACGTGGTCGGACGAGACAAAGGTGCATGCACCGCGAGCAACATGGGTCCACAGTGCATCGACGTCGGCTTTGGGGCGCACTGGCGGATAGTGTTTGGTCTTGGCACCAAAGCGCCGCGTGTGCTCCTCGTGGTTGAGCATCAAATACTGCACACAGGTTTCTATCGAGGCGTGATGCCCGGCGCGCCGGTACATATCGCAAATCTCGAATCCGCGCCCGAGAGATACATGCACCGCATGGGCGCGTGCGCCGGTGGCTGCGCCGATTTCATAGATCGCCGCCGTGGCAAGGTTCTCGATCAGCGGCGTGTGGGCGCGCAAAAAAGCATCCCAGCCGGTGTCACCTGCCGCGGTCAGGCGCTTGATGTTTTTGCGTGTCAGTTCCTGATTCTGGTTATGCACACCGCACGCGAGGCCGGACGGCGCAATCAGGCGGAACGCGTCTTGCAATACGTCTTCTTCGACGCGCGGAAAACGCCCCGGCGCGGCTTCAAAGGTGGAAAACTTGAAGCCGCATACGCCGCCTTCGATTAAGCCAGCGGCAGCCCGCAGTCCGTGGATGTCATTGAGCGTGCCGTAAAGCGCAACATCGACATGACAGTCGCGTTCCGCCTCAGCAATTTTTGCGTCGAGCTGCGGCCGGCTCGCCACCGGCTCCGGATCGTCATAAGGCATGTCCACCATCAGCGTCACACCACCGGCCGCTGCCGCGCGCGAAGCCCAACCCAGGCCCTCCTGATTGGCCTGGCTGCCTGAGTGCACCTGACCGTCGAGCACCCCGGCCATCACATAACAGCCGCGCGCATCCACCAGGTCGCGGGCCGCCGGGGGCGCGCCAGTGCCGCGCGCAGCCACGCGCTCCGCCTGCACCGCGACCCAGCCATCCGCAGTCACACCGTGCGCATCGACCAAGGCACCGCGCACCACCAAATCAAAATCGCT
>JANLTL010000602.1:0-6044 GCA_031362905.1 Burkholderiales bacterium
AAGCAGTGGGCCATGGCCTCGAGGGTGATTTCAACCGCAAGGGTACTTCTGCCTTCAGCGGACGCATCGGCGAACGCGTGGCTTCCCCGGGCGTGACGGTGGTGGACGACGGCACGCTCGAACGCCGCCGCGGGTCGCTCAACATCGACGACGAAGGCAACACGACGCAGCGCAACGTGTTGATCGAAGACGGCATCCTCAAGGGCTACCTGCAGGACGCGATGAACGCGCGCTTGATGAAGGTCGCGCCGACCGGCAATGGCCGCCGCGAATCCTTCGCCCACGTGCCGATGCCGCGCATGACCAACACCTACATGCTGAACGGCGACAAGGCGCCAGAAGAAATCATCCGCTCGGTCAAGAAGGGCCTGTACGCCAAGAATTTCGGCGGCGGGCAGGTCGACATCACCAGCGGCAAGTTCGTGTTCTCCGCGTCCGAGGCCTATCTGATCGAAGTCGGCAAGATCACGCGCCCCGTCAAGGGCGCCACGCTGATCGGCAACGGCCCCGATGCACTCACGCGCGTCAATATGATCGGCAACGACATGAAGCTCGATTCGGGTGTCGGCACCTGCGGCAAGGATGGCCAGAGCGTGCCTGTCGGCGTCGGGCAGCCGACCTTGCGGATTGATGGCTTGACCGTTGGTGGAACTGCGGGTGGAACTGCGGGCTGATCCGCCGGCCACACCATAGCCCTGAAACCCTTGGTGGGAGCGGGTTTCAGGCCCTAGACCTCTGCGTCAACACTGCTCAGGTCACTCGCAATCAATCTGAACTGCTCCAGCGCAGCCTCAAGTGTTGGCGCCGGTTGAATATTGACCACCTGTTCCGGTTGAATTTTGACCAGGGGCGGTATGTATTTTCGTGGCCTATTGGCAAGCCTGAAGTCGCATCGGCCCAGTTCAAACCCGCTATGCCGGCCCCCGGTTGAGCCATCACAACAGGGCCGAAGCAGTCTTACAGGAAAGTCCTGAAACGCGCGTCCACCAACGCTCTTCGGTAGATCTCGTTCCACAAAGTAGCCTGCCAATCCGGAAGCGCACAACCATATTTCGGACTGTGATTGACTACCGCAAAAAGCCGCCGTATGTGCTGTTCTGACTGCGCACACGAAAAGCTGGTGGCGTTTTCCTGCAAGCGACGAGGATTTTGCCCCTCGCGCGACGCCGATCACTTGATACTCGTTACCCTTGTGGTGGCGGTAGCGGCCAGGTTCAACCCTGCGCCTGGACGTCAATTCGCAGCAGCGTCTGCCCGAGCGTGACCTGCGCTCCCGCCTCGACCATCACGGCGCCAACCACGCCCGCGCCGCGCGCCGCCACGACATGTTCCATCTTCATGGCTTCAAGCACCAGCAGCGGCGTGCCCTTGACGACCGCGTCGCCCGCTTTGGCGCGCAGTGCCACGACGCGGCCGGCCATCGGCGCCTTGACGATGGCGTCACCTGCACCCGCGCTCGCCGCCAGCGCCGGGGCGAGGGTCAGGTCGAGCACCACGAAGCGGCGCCCCCGCCACTGCGCCTCGCCCACCACGGGGTCGGTGGTTTCGGTAAACGCGAAGTAAATCGCATCGGCGCCGGCAGCCGATTCGAGCACAATTTGATTGCCCGACCGGCCGGAGAGCCAATATTCATGCGCCTTTCCGGCATGCATTGCCCTGAAGCCCTTGTCTCCCAACGATGTCAGGCCAATGACATTGGTTACGCCATCAATCTCGACACGCAGCGGCACCTCAAAACGCGAGGTCAGACTGCTCTGCAGGCCGGCGCGCCAGACATACAGCGCGGTCGCCAGCAATGCCGGTGCGCGCTCGTCTGCGGCTTGCGTCAGGCCGGCTATTTCCTGCGCGATGAACGCAGTGGTGGCATGCCCGCCGGCGAAGCGCGGATGGCGCAGGCAGGCCGCGAGGAACGCCTTGTTGCTGGCAAACCCGAGCAGCACCGACGCATCGAGTGCATCGGCAAGCCGCTCGCGTGCCTCATCGCGCGAGCGCCCGTGGGCGATCACCTTGGCGATCATCGAGTCGTAGAACGGCGCAATCTCCAGGCCGTCCTCGAGCGCGGCTTCCACCCGCAGCCCGGCGTGCCCAGCCGCAGCTTGCCATGCCAGCACCCGCCCGGCTTGCGGCAGAAAATCCTGCGCCGGGTCTTCGGCGCACAAGCGCACTTCGATGGCGTGGCCACCTGATTCGAAGCGGCGCATGATCTCTGCCTGGTCGGTGACCGGCAGCGCCTCGCCCATCGCCACGCGCAACTGCCACTCCACCAGATCGAAACCGGTGAGGGCTTCGGTCACCGGATGTTCGACCTGCAGGCGCGTGTTCATTTCCATGAAATAGAACTGGCCGTCGGCGTCGAGCAGGCACTCGATGGTGCCGGCGCCGACATAGCCGATTGCCTGCGCGGCATTCACGGCCATGGCGCCCATCGCGCGGCGCAATGTGGCGCCCTCCGAAGACATCAACGACGGCGATGGCGCTTCTTCAATCATCTTCTGGTGGCGGCGCTGTACCGAGCAGTCGCGCTCACCCATGTGCACGATATTGCCCTGGGTATCGGCAAACACCTGGATCTCGACATGGCGCGGCTCGATCACGGCTTTTTCGAGGATCACTTCGGCGGAACCGAACGCGTGCTGTGCTTCCGAACGTGCACTCCCCAGTGCTGCGGCGAAATCAGCCTCGGCCACGACCAGTCGCATGCCGCGCCCGCCTCCCCCGGCAGCCGCCTTGATCATCAGGGGAAAGCCAATCCCGGATGCGGCGCTGGTAAGAGCAGCATCGGACTGATCGGCATCGTCATAACCGGGAATGCAGGCCACGCTCGCTGCCTTCATCAAACGTTTGGCGCCCGCCTTGTTGCCCATGGCTTCAATCGCCTTGGGCGGCGGGCCGACCCATACCAGCCCGGCGTCGATCACGGCTTGCGCAAAAGCCGCATTCTCGGCAAGGAAGCCATAACCAGGATGCACCGCCTGCGCACCACTCGATCTGGCGGCGGCAATGATGGCCTCGATGTTGAGGTAGGAGTCGCGCGGCAGTGAGCCACCGATATGAACCGCACGATCTGCCGCACGCACGTGCAGCGCGTTCGCGTCGGCATCCGAATACACCGCGACTGTGGCAACGCCCATGCGTTTGGCGGTGCGCATCACGCGCAGGGCGATCTCGCCGCGGTTGGCAATCAGCAGTGACTTAAACATGCCGGGTTTGCCGACTCACGGCCGCGCCACGCCAAACTGCATCGGTCGCACGGTGCGTCGCGCCGCTTCATCCACCGTCGCCAGCACGAAGCCGAGCACCGCACGCGTATCGCGCGGGTCGATGATGCCGTCGTCGAGCATGCGCGCGCTGGTCGCAATCGCGCTCTGCTGGCGCTCGAAGTTCTCGATGATCTTTTTCTCCTGCGCAGCGAGCACGGCGGCTTCGATGGTTTCGCCGCGCCGTTTGGCGCCGGCCTCGGCGACGATGCGCATCACCATTGCCGCCTGCCCGCCGCCCATCACGGCGGTGCGCGCGTTCGGCCAGGAGAACAGAAAGCGCGGATCGTAACCGCGCCCGCACATGCCGTAGTTGCCCGCGCCGAATGACGCGCCGCACATCAGGGTGAACTGCGGCACCGTCGCATTCGTCACGGCCTGGATCATCTTCGAGCCGTGCTTGATCATGCCGCCCTGCTCATAGGTCTTGCCGACGATGTAGCCGGTGGTGTTCTGCAAGTACAGGATCGGCGTGCCGCTCTGGCAGCAGGCCTGGATGAAATGCGTCGCCTTGTTGGCGCCATCCGGGTCAAGCGGTCCGTTGTTGGTAATGATGCCGATGGCATGGCCTTCGATCGACGCATGGCCGCACACGGTGGCCGGGCCGTACAGCGCCTTGAAATCGAGAAACGCCGAGTCATCAACGATGCGCGCAATCACCTCGTGCATGTCGACCGGCTTCTTCGGGTCGGTCGGCATCACGCCCAGCAGTTCATCCGCACGCAGGCGCGGCGCCTTGAACGCCCGCGGCGGGGCATAGGCGAGGTGGCGATTCCAGTCGAGCCGCGCCATCACTTCGCGCGCGAGGCGAATCCCGTCGCGGTCGTCTTCGGCGAGGTACTCCCCGAGACCCGACACGCTCGCATGCATCTCGGCGCCGCCGAGTTCCTCCTCGGTGGCAATCTCGCCGGTCGCCGCCTTGAGCAAGGGCGGGCCGGCAAGAAATGCCCGCGCCCTGCCGCGTACCATGATCACGTAATCGGACAGGCCCGGCATGTAGGCGCCACCCGCAGTTGACGAACCATGCACCACCGTCACCACTGGGAGACCGGCTGCCGACAGGCGCGCGAGGTTGCGAAAAATCGCCCCGCCGCGCACAAAACCCTCGACCTTGTATTGCGGCAGATTGGCGCCGGCGCTCTCGACCAGATGCACAAAGGGCAGCTTGTTCTCCAGCGCGATGGTCTGCGCGCGGATGATCTTGTCCTGCCCCATCGGACGGATCGACCCGGCTTCGACGCCGGAATCGGAGGCCATGATCACGCAACGCACGCCGGATACAAACCCGACGCCGCTGATGCAGCCCCCACCGGGAATGCTTTTTTCAGGCTCAGGTCGGTCAAACAGGTAGCCCGCCAGCGCGGACAATTCTATGAAGGGTGCACCGGAGTCGAGCAGCAGGGCAACGCGCTCACGCGGCAACAGTTGCCCGCGTTTGTCGAACAGCGGTTTGGCAGAGGCGGATTTGTCGGCGGTGCGGCGCTCCAGCATGCGCGCTTCTTCGAGTTGCGCGAGCATGGTCGCGCGATTGGTCGCGAAAGCGCCATCGGCAGTTTGAAGACAGGTCTCGAACACGGCCATGTTGTGGGACTCAGGGCAAGGATGACGCAGCGGCTGACTGTACCCTAATCATGCCGCCTTGATCGCAATCACATTGGTGCGGCGCCGGTTGGTCTCGCCCATGGCGCGCTGCATCGAATCGGTCACACGATCGGCATACACGATCGCTGGGCCGTTGATGTGGCGCGCCGCGCGCAAAGTCGATTTCGTTGCGGGCGTATTGCCTGGTGGTACGGGTCGAGTACGATTTTCTGCAGTTGGGCGAACACCTTCGGGTCCTGCATGACTTTGAGCGTCGCGTCGCTCGGGCGCTCGTCGATGGGCAGAACTTATATCCCGGCGGCGTGCCCGTCCTTGCGCGCATCCGACGCGGCGATGTAGCCGGTGAATTTGCCTTCTTCCTCGAGGCGCCAGGCAAACTGGCCTGAGCCGAAATCCATGTAGGGATCGTTGAGCGTGGCGATGTCGTGGCCGCGATCCTGAAGTGCCTTGAGGGTGTCGGGGCGCACGGTGAATTCGGAATTGATCTTCATGCCGCCGGCCACGCGCCAGCGCGGGCCGTCGCACGCCGCTTGCGGGTTTTGCTGGTAGTCGAGCATGCGGATCAGCGTCTGGATATGGCCCTGCGGTTGCATGTTGCCGCCCATCACGCCAAAGCTCATCTGTGGCCGGCCATCTTTGGTGAGGAAGGCCGGGATGATGGTGTGGAACGGCCGCTTGTTCGGGCCAACCTGATTCGGGTGGCCTTCCGTGAGCACGAAGCCCGCAGCGCGATTCTGCAGGCTGATGCCGCCGGGCGCCACGCAACCCGAGCCAAAGCCCATGTAGTTGCTCTGGATGAAGCTCACCATCATGCCGTTTTCGTCGGCGGTCGTGAGGTAGATGGTGCCGCCTTTCTCTGGCGTGCCGGCCTTGAAGTCGATGGCGCGTTTCGCATCGATCAGTTTCGAGCGCGCTTTCAAATAGGCATCGTCGAGCAAGTGTTCGGTGGTGACGGTTTTCATAAAGCGTCCATCGGCGACATAGGCATTGATGTCCGCGAAGGCCAGCTTCATCGCTTCGATCTGCAGATGCATGCTCTCCGGACCGTCGGGGTCGAGCGCCGCAAGGTCATATTGCTCCAGCATCCCCAGCGCCATCAAGGCGGCGATGCCCTGCCCGTTGGGCGGGATTTCGTGCATGGTGTAGCCGCGGTAGTTCTTCTGGATCGGCGTGACCCAGTCGCAG
>JANLTL010000624.1:0-4003 GCA_031362905.1 Burkholderiales bacterium
GGACAACCTGGCGCGCGCGCACGGGCCGGTGCTGTTGATCGAACACACCGCCGATGCGTCGGTGGTGCCGGTGATGAATCAGCTCTGGGCCGACGCTGCGGGCGCGCGACTGGCGCGCCACGTGCTCAAGGGTGGCACGCACTATCTGGCCGGCCAACCCCAGCTCGTCGCCGAGTCGGTCGATGTGATCGCCGCCTGGGCGCGTCGCCTCTAAGCGGGTACCAACCATGAAACCATCCAGAGTCTACGACCCGTTTCCGATTCCCGATCACCAGGGTCTGGTGCCGACCCAGGTGATGCAATGGGAGCGCATCGCACAGACGGTGGTGCGCCAGATATTGCAACTGGCGCGGCACGAGCGGGTCATCCTGTCGGCTGATCCCTACTTCGGCGGCGCGGCGCTGAACGCCATGCGGCAGGAAATTCAACGCGCACGCGCGATAGAACTGGCCACGATCCTGCACTGGACCCCGGCGCTGGCGGCAGCGCGCGCGCCGCACGGGCGCTACGCCGATGCCGAGGATGACGCCGCCGAGACTGCGGCCATGCGCGGCCTGTTTGCCGCCGCCGACGTATTCATCCTGCTGATGAATGACCGCCGTGGCAAGCGCACCCTGGCAACGTCGCAATCGGATCTGGTGGTCGATGGCTGGAAAAGCGGGCGCTCGGTGCATCTGCACTGGTTTCACGATCCCGCCATCCCGGACCCGGCACACCCGGTAAACCTGGCGCTGGATCGCATGAACCAGGCGGCCGTGATCGACATCGATTACGCGCAACTGAAGGCCGACATGACGGGTCTGGCGCGGCGCATGAGCGGCGCGACGATTCGCATTACTGACCAGGCCGGCACTGACCTGCGCTTTCGGGCTGGCACGCGCTTTCACGTCAACCATGGCGATGCCTCCAGGGAGCATGCGGCGGGCATGGATTCGGGCCGCGACCGCGAAGAGGAACTGCCGGCCGGCAGCCTGCGCACGATTCCTGAACCCGGCAGCGCATCAGGCGTACTGGTGTTTCCCGCCGCTAAAGATGGCGAGTCGCCCGCACTCGGCCGCGGCCTGGACTGCCGGCCGTTTGCACAGGCCGGCCTGCGCCTGGTGTTTCGCGAGGGGCGGGTGGTGGCACTCGAGACCGATGGCGATCAGCGCGCCCTCGACCGCCTGTGGGCCGCCGAAACCGGCGATCGCGACCAGTTGGGCGAACTGGTGCTCGGCTGCAATCCGCTGCTGGTCCCGGTTCCGGGCAGCACCTTTCATCCGCACTATGGCTTCGGCGCCGGCGTGGTACGCCTGATCCTCGGCGACAACCTGCTGTCCGGTGGGCGCTATCGCTCCAGCTTTCACCGCTGGGTGATGTGGGGTGATGCCAGCCTCGAGATCAATGGCGCGGTCGCAGTCGATGCCGGCCGCCTGCAGCGTTTGTAGTGCCCGTTTGCTGAGTCTGCTTGTAGAGTTTGTTTGTAGAGCTTGTTGGTGGCGTCATTGAGGAGAGTCGGATCTTGTCATTGCATCCTGCGGGTCGAGTGATCGTCAGTTTCGGGCGGAAGCAGTCCTGATGAACGCGAACCCAAACCAGACGCGTGTCGAAGATGCCGCCCTGCTGCGTGGCGCGGGTTGCTATACCGACGACCTGACCCTGCCCCAACAGGCGCATGCCCAGCTAGTGCGCTCACCGCACGCGCATGCGCGCATCGTCAGCATCGACATCGCGGCGGCGCGCGCGATGCCGGGCGTGCTGGCGGTGTTGATCCATGCCGATCTCGCCGCTGCCGGCATTGGCCGCCTGCCCGCGCTGCCGCCGCTCAAAAGCCGCGATGGCAGCAACCGTCGCGAGCCAATGCGCCAGGCGCTGGCCGAGCACACCGTGCGCCACGTCGGCGACCCGGTCGCTTTCGTGGTTTCCGAAACCCAGGCGCAGGCGCGTGATGCGAGCGAGCAGGTGAGTGTCGACTACGCGCCGTTGCCGGCGCAGACCGACGGACGGGCGGCGCTTGCCGCCGGCGCCGTCGAACTCGGTGCCGATATCCCGGGCAACTGCCTGTTTGACTGGGAGACTGGTGATGCGGCGCGCACCGACGCGCTGTTCCGTAGCGCCCATCGGGTGGTGAGCCTGACGGCGCACAACCAGCGCATGATCGGCAATCCTCTTGAAACGCGTGCCGTCAATGCCACCTTCGATGCGGGTAGCGGGCGCTTCACGGTTTACGCCGGCACCCAGGGCGTGTACATGCTCAGGAATCTGCTGGCGCAGGCGTTCGCCCTGCCACCCGAGCGTTTTCGCGTTGTCACCGGTGATGTCGGTGGCGGGTTTGGGCCGAAGTTCTATTTTTATCCCGAGCAGATCCTGTGCCCGTTTGCGGCGCGCCTGCTGGGGCGCCCGGTGAAGTGGAGCGCCGAGCGCACCGAATCTTTCCTCTCTGATGCGCAGGGGCGCGATCTGCACGCCACGCTCGAACTCGCGCTTGATGAAGGCGGCCGCATGCTGGCGCTGCGCCTCGATTCAGTCGCCAACCTCGGCGCCTACGTTTCGACCTTTGCGCCGGTGATTCCCGCGCCGGTGGCTACCGCTGTGCTGCCGTCGGTGTACGGCGTCGAAGCGGCCTACGCGCGCGTGCGCGGTGCCACCACCAACACCGTGCCGGTGGACGCCTACCGCGGCTCGGGCAAGCCGGAAATCCATTTTCTGGTGGAACGCCTGATCGATCGCGCCGCCGCGGTAATGGGCATTGACCGGATCGAACTGCGTCGCCGCAACCTGGTTCCGGCCGCAGCCATGCCCTGGCGCAACGCGCTCGGTGTGACCTACGATTCCGGTGATTTCCCGGCGATGCTGGAACATGCCATCGAGGCATCGGGATGGGCCGGGGCGCCAGAGCGCAAAGCGGCCGCAAAACTGCGCGGCAAGCTGCACGGCATCGGCCTGGCCTGTTACATCGAGTCGACCGGCGGCGCACGTGCCGAGCGCGCCGAGATTCGCCTCGATCGCGAGGGTCGTGTGAGAGTGCTGGTCGGCACCCAGTCGTCGGGGCAAGGGCATGTCACTGCCTACCGTGCGCTGGTCGCGGAGCGCCTGCAGATCGCGCCCGGGCAAGTGCAGGTGGTGCAGGGCGATAGCGATCAGGCGGCTTCGGGTGGCGGCACCGGAGGCTCGCGTTCGCTCTCGACCCAGGGCCCGGCACTGGCCGCTGCCGCCGCAGGGGTGATCGCGCACGGGCGTGCGGCGGCGGCGCAACGCTTCGGCGTCGCCGCCGATGCGGTCGCGTTTGAGGGGGGCGCCTTTTGCGCCGGCACCCAGCGCGTGTCGCTGCCCGATCTCGCGCGCCAGGGATGCAGCCTGGATGCGGTCGCGCAAATCGAGAATCCAGCCCCCAATTTCCCCAATGGCTGTCACGTGGCCGAGGTCGAAATCGACGCCGATACCGGCCTGGTGACGCTGCTGCACTACACCGTGGCAGATGATTTTGGCAACGTCTTGCAGCCGGCCATCGTCGTGGGCCAGGTGCATGGCGGCGTGATGCAGGGTATCGGCCAGGCCTTGATGGAATCGGCAGTCTATGACGCCGAAGGCCAGTTGCTGAGCGGGTCGCTGATGGATTACGGCCTGCCGCGCGCGCAGCACGCGCCGTCGTTCGGGTTTGGCGTGTCGCTGCACGCGCAAGCTTGCACCACCAATTCGCTTGGCGTCAAAGGCGCCGGTGAAGCCGGCAGCGTCGGCGCCTGTGCCGCCGTGATCAATGCGGTCGTCGATGCATTGTCGGACTATGGCATCGACCATATCGAGATGCCCGCCACACCCGCGCGGGTGTGGCAGATGATCCAGGCGGCGCGATGATCCTGATTTGCGGTGCCACCGGACGCGTCGGCACTGCGCTGATCCGTGAATTGCGCGCGGCTGGTGCGCGACTGCGTTGCCTGGTGCGCGACCTCGATCGGGCGCGCGCCTCGCTTGGCGCAGAGGTTGAACTCGCTTGCGCCAACTTCAACGATGCCACCGGACTCGA
>JANLTL010000632.1:0-2609 GCA_031362905.1 Burkholderiales bacterium
ACCTGGGCTTGCGCATCGCGCAGCGCGAGGTTCCACTCGACGCGATCCACATAGACGTTCTTGCCGCCGGTGGAGCCGGAAGGCGCTTCCTTGCGCGGCACGTATTTTGGGTTCTTCAGGTAGACCGCCTTGTCTCCCGGCTTGAACTCGTCACGCTTGAAGATATAGGGGCCGGAGCCGATGTACTCCTCGATCTGCTTGTCGGCCGGCGTGTCGGCGACGCGCTTGGGCATGATGAAAGGCACGTTCGACGAGGGCTTGCCGAGTGCGTCGAGCATGATGCCGCAGGCTTCGCCGAGGAAAATGCGGAAGGTGTCGGGCGACGGCGAATCCATGCGCGAAATAAAGCTGAACAATTTCTGGCCCATGGCGTCACGCTTGCCCCAGCGGTTCAGCGACGCGGTCACGTCTTCACCGGTGACCGGTTTGCCGTCATGAAACTCGAGCCCTTTGCGCAGCTTGAAAGTCCACAGACGATTGTCGGGACTGACCTCCCACGACTCGACCATCTGCGGCTTGATCTGGCCTTTTTCGTCGGTGCCGAACAGCGTGTCGTAAATCATGTAGCCATGGTTGCGCGCCATGTACTGCGTGGTCCAGATCGGGTCGAGGATCGACAGGTTCGAATGCGGGATGACTTTGAGCACGCTTTGGGCATGCGCGCCGCCGGCAAGCAGTGCAGCGCCAAGGAGCAGGGCGGCGCAAATGGGGAATCGACATTTCATCGGTGAATCTCCTCGTAGGTGTTCTTCGGGCGACTGGTAAAGAGGTAAAGAGAAAGCTTAGCAAATCACGGGCTGTGCGCGGACCTTGCCACAAACGCGGAAGTGCGGATCACAGTGTAGGCCAAGTGACGGGTCCGCGCGCCGCCTCGAATGCTGCCGCTGCCCGCAAGGCGAGATCTTCGCGATACGCCGGCGCAACGATCTGCAAGCCGATCGGCAAACCGCCCGCAGTGAAGCCGCAGTTGATCGACAGCGCCGGTTGCTGCGTCAGGTTGAACGGATACGAGAACGGCGTCCACCAGGTCCAGTCCTCGGGTGCCGAGGTCACGCCGCTCGGCAAGTCCGGCGACACGCGCCCGACCTCAAACGCCGGTACTGCAGTGGCAGGTGTGATCAGCAGATCGAACTTGGTGTTGAAACGTTTCATCGCTTCGCCCACCTGGGCGCGCCCGACCTGGTAGTCGAGAAAGTCGGCGATGGTGTAACGCGCGGCAGATTCACAGGTGGCCTGCAGGCCCGGGTCCATCAGCCTGAATTTCTCCGGCGGCAATTTGCCGAAAGAGTTGCGCGCGGTGGCGAACCAGTGCGTCGCAAACAGGGGAGCACAATCCTGGAAGCCAGGGTCGCACTCCTCGACATGTGCGCCGAGGTCAATGAACCCTTGTACGGCACGTTTGACCGCTGCTTCGACTTCCGGGTGAACGTAATGGATGTAACCGAGCCGCGGGCTGTAGGCAATGCGCAGGCCCTTCATGCCTTCGCCGAGATTCGCGCTCCAGTCCAGTTCATGCGGTGGCAAACCAGTCCAGTCGCGCGCATCGGGCTGAGAGATAACGTTGAGCAGCAGCGCGGTGTCGTGGATATCGCGCGTCATCGGTCCGACGTGCGCCACAGTGCCCATCGGCGACAGCGGCCACGCGGGCACGCGCCCGAAGTGTGCCTTGATGCCGGTGCTGGCAGTGAACGAACCGGGAATGCGGATCGAGCCGCCGCCATCGGTGCCAATATGCAATGGCGCAAGACCCGCTGCCAGCGCGGCGCTTGCGCCACCGGACGAGCCACCCGGCGTCATCGCCAGGTTCCACGGGTTGCGCGTGATGCCGGTCAGCGGCGAATCGGTCGCGCCCTTCCAACCCCATTCGGGGGTGCAGGTTTTGCCAAGAATGACGGCTCCGGCTTCACGCAGGCGCGCGGTCACCGGGCCATCATCGTCCCAAGGACCGCTTGTACCAACGGTCTTCGAGCCGCGCAGAGTGGGCATGCCGCGGGTCAAAATCAGATCCTTGATGCCGGCTGGCACGCCGTCGATAGGCGAGAGCGGCGCGCCCCTGACCCAGCGTGCCTCGGAAGCGCGCGCATCGGCTAGAGCTGATTCGTGTGCAACATGGCAGAAGGCGTTGATCGACGGATTGAGCCGGTCGATGCGCGCCAGCGTCGCCTGGGTCACTTCCACCGGCGATAGCGAACGCGCGCGAAATGTTGCCGCCAAATCCGCCGCACTCTTGTAGGCCAGGTCATCCATTGCATTGCTCCCAGTCGAAGAGTTTCAATCTTACATGGCATGTCATGCGCTCGAAACCGCTCGTGCCGACGGACATGGCAGAATGCGCCCATGCCCTCCGCCAAGCCCGCCACTAAAAAGCCCGCCACCAAGATCCCTGCGCCGGCACTTGCGCCCAAACGGCGCCTGATCGTCGCCATCACCGGCGCCTCCGGCAGTCTCTACGGCGTGCGCCTGCTGCAAGCGATGCGCGGCGTGCCAGGCTGGGAGACCCACGTGGTGGCCTCCAACGCCGGCGCACTGAACGCGCAGCACGAGTTGTCGATGTCGAAAAAGGAAGTGGAGGCGCTGGCCGATGTCGCCTACGACAACCGCGACATTGG
>JANLTL010000640.1:0-6157 GCA_031362905.1 Burkholderiales bacterium
GCCTGGGCGTGCACCTGACGATTGATCTGGGCGGTCAGGCGCGCTTTGGCCCCGATGTGGAATGGATCGAAGGCATAGACTACGAAGTCGACCCCAAGCGCGCTGACAGTTTTTACGCTGCCATTCGTACCTATTGGCCGGCACTGCCAGACGGCGCACTGATGCCGGGCTACAGCGGTATCCGCCCAAAACTGCAAGGTCCTCACGGAACCTCGGAGGCAGCCGCTGATTTCGTTGTGCAAGGCCCGCGTGAGCACGGCGTCAAGGGGCTGGTGAATCTGTATGGCATCGAATCTCCGGGCCTGACTTCAGCACTTGCCATTGCCCAGTACGTTGAACAAATTCTCGCCGAGGAGTGAACATGAAAAGCCTGAAAAAAGCACAAGCAGCCAAATCTCAGTCAATGCCCTTGCGCAGGGTGGCGTCACCGTCTGCGAAATCGCACCCCGCGCGCCGCCAGGCGTTCACCCAAGCACCGGATCTGTCCAAACGTACGGCGAAACCAGCTGCGCCGGCGGCGGCAAGCCAAATGCGCATCGACCTTGCTGCGGCGTTGCGCTGGGCGGCGCGCCTTGGCCTTAACGAAGGTGTGTGCAACCATTTTTCATTCGAGCTTGCACCAGATCGCTATCTGATCAACCCGCAAGGAATGCACTGGAGCGAAGTTGCACCGGGTGATATTTTGCTCATCGATGGCACTGGCAAGGTGCTTGAGGGAAAACACCAGCTTGAACCAACCGCGTTTTTCATTCACAGCCATATCCACAAGGCCAACCCGCACGCCAAGTGCGTGCTGCACACGCACATGCCGTACACAACTGCGTTGACCCTGATTGCCGGTGGCCGCCTGGAATGGTGCAACCAAAACACGCTGCGCTTTTGGGGCCGCGTCGGCTATGACGATGTCTACAACGGCGTCGCGCTTGACCCCGCAGAGGGTGCGCGCATAGCCTCAAAATTGCAGGGCAAAGACGTGTTGATGATGGCAAGCCACGGCGTCACGGTGGTCGGCAGCACGATTGCCTGGACCTTCGATGACCTGTATTACCTCGAACGCGCCTGCATGCATCAGGTGTTGGCGGTGCAAGGTGCTGCCGGTCGGCCGCTGCGGCGCATTCCTGACGCTCTGTGCGAACTAGTGGGCAAGCAGATTGCCGGCGAGCGTCAGCAAAGCGATTTGTTTTTTGACTCCATCAAACGCATGTTGGAGCGCGAAGATCCGGGCTGGACCATGCGCTGAACATCGGGCGGCAAAACGCACAGCGCGCCAGGCGACGCGACCATATGAGCCGCCCTTTTCAAGTGCGCAAGGCCACTCTGCAGGACGGTCTAAAACTTGGAAAAATCAAGACCTTGATCAACCGGGGCCGGTGCGGCGGCTGCGGTCACTGACGCAGCGGAAGGTGCTGCCGGGGCTGGCGCAGCGGAAGGTGCTGCGGGGGTTGGGGCCCCATCGGCGCCGAGCAATCGCTCCAGATCCGTCTTGATGGCGCCCACATCCACCGCCGCACGCCCCTGATAGCGCAGCAATATGCGCGACGGCAAATCCACCAGACGCGGGTCGCCCACGCGCATGTTGGCCGCCACGGTGAGCACGGGGGCGAGGTGGGTGTTCTTGAAACCCGGCATCGCGCGATCCACTGCATCAAGCACCGCGTTTTGCGCTTTGGCGATGCCGGCGAGTAGTTCGGCCAATTGATCGTGGGTCATGTTTTAGTCTCCTGGGATGATGTCCGCAGCGGGCACACGCAGCATTCAAGTGGCAAATTCGGGTGGCAAGTTCGGATCAGCAAATTGAGTGGTCGCAAGCATACCCGTTCTGCGGCGCTTGCAACAGCGCCGGCCAACCGGCGACAAACTGGGCAGGCGTAGCGATGCGAAACGCAGTGACACCATATTTCGCGCGCGAGAGTTCGAGCAAGTCGCGGTCTTTGGTGATCAACACCGCTGCGCCGCAGTTGCGCGCCAGTTCAAGAAAGGGTTGATCGTCCGCGTCGCGGCACTGCGGTAGCCAGCCGTCGCGTGCACTGCCATCGTGTAGGAGCGACACGCCACGCATTTTGTCCATGAGTCCAGGCCTGAGAGCCGCTCCCACCAAGGGTTCTATGGCCTTGTAGGCCAACACCCGCTCCAGTTCCTGTTCTCCGGGCAGTGAGCGGATGATCCTGAGCTGACTGGCCGCCTGTGCAGCCTTCAGTGGGGCGATGCATGCGTCGTCAAACACAAGCCAGTCAAGCCAGACATTGGTGTCCAGTACCGCTGTCAGCATGGGTCACTTTCAGGCTGCCCGTTCAAGAATTGCGGCCGGCGCAAAACGATCGCGATCGTGCTCCTGCGCAAAATCGAGCGCCGGCACCACCGGCACGATCCCGTTCGGATTCACCCGCTCGCTGCTGTAGTAACTCGGCACGATGTGATCAAGGCGTACTGTGGCTGCCACACCGGGTACCTGATAAAGATCGCGCAAGTATTGACTGAGATGGTGATATGACGATAGCGGCCGCAGCATGCATTTGAACGCGTGGTGATACACCGCATCAAAGCGCACCAGCGTAACGAACAGGCGCCAGTCGGCCTCGGTGATGACATTGCCCACCAGGTAACGCTGCGTGGCCAAGCGCTTCTCCAGGGTGTCGAGAGTAGCGAAAATGCGCATCACGGCTTCGTCATACGCAGCTTGCGTAGAGGCAAAGCCGGTACGATAGACGCCATTGTTCAATCCGGCATAGACCCATTCATTGACGCTATCGATTTCGGCGCGCAGGGCGGCCGGATAGTAGTCGCCCTGCGCAGCACCAACTGCGTCGAACGCACTGTTGAACATGCGGATGATTTCCGACGACTCATTGTTGACGATGGTGCGCGTGGACTTGTCCCACAGCGTGGGTACGGTGACCTTGCCGGTGTAGGTCGCGTCCGCCGCGCTGTAGGCTTGATGTAGCCAGGTGAAGCCGTTGACCTGGTCTGCCGTGGCGCCGGGGAACGCGTCGCCGTAACGCCAGCCGTCGCGCCTGTCATTGGGCAGCGCAATCGACATCGAGATCAACCCTTCGAGCCCCTTCAGCACGCGAAACAGAATGGCGCGATGCGCCCACGGACAGCCGTAGGAAACATAGAGGTGATAGCGCCCCGGCTCAGCCTTGAAGCCTGATGAGCCGTCAGCGGTAATGTGCGACCGAAACCGGCTTTCAGGTCGTGCGAAGCGGCCCCCGGATGTGTCCGGGGTGTCGTTGCTCCAACGGCCTTCAATCAGCATGCCCATGGTGATCCTCCATACCTGCTCTACGTGCAATCAATCGTTCAGATGTCGCCCCGCTTCAGGCGCGCGGCGGTTTTACTTCTTCCAATCGGTCCGTGGCTGGCGGCGGCGTGCGTGACAGGGTGCCTATCTCAGCGCGCAGCGCGGGCGTCATGTCGACATTCACGGCCGCGAGCGAATCACGCAACTGCTCCACATTACGTGCGCCGATGATCGGCGCCGTCACCGCCGGATGAGCGCCCACCCAAGCGACTGCCGTGGCTACCGGGTTGAGGCTGCGCGCCTTGCAAAACGCGATGAACTTCTCTGCAGCCTCAAACATCCATTCTTCGCCGTAGCGGGCCGCATACATCTTGTTGGTCTTGAGACGCCCGCTGGCCTCACCCGAGTATTTGCCGGAGAGCAGGCCGGCCGCACCAGGGCTATAGGGGATCACGCCGATACCGTTGGCCTCGGCCATCGGCAACAGCTCAACCTCGGCCTGGCGCTTGACCAGGTTGTACATCGGCTGCATCACCTGCAGGCGCGCCCAGTTATTGCGTTCCTGGAGATCGATTGCGCGTTGCGCCTGCCAAGCTGCGTAGTTGCTCACGGCGGGGTAGAGCACCTTGCCCGATTGCACCAGGTCTTCCAGCGCGCGCATTGACTCTTCGATCGGTGTGCGTTTGTCGAACTGGTGCAGGAACAGCACGTCGACGCGGTCGGTCTTGAGGCGCCGCAGACTCGCCTCGATTGCGCGCACCACATGGCGGCGCGAGGTGCCGCGGGCATTAATGTCTTCGCTGACCGGGTTGTAGCACTTGGTCGTGATGACGAGATCATCGCGATGCCCCTGCATCAGCGCGCCCAATATCTCCTCGGAGCGGCCCTTGTTGTACTGATCGGCGCAGTCGAAAAAGTTGATGCCGGCATCGCGGCAGGCTGTGTACATCGCGCCCGATGCAGCCTCATCGGCATCCCCACCGAAAGACATGGTGCCAAAACAAAGCTCAGAGACCTGGACGCCGGTGCGTCCAAGGGGTTTGTGTTTCATGCGCAACTCCAAGTCAAATCGGGTGAAGGCGCAAGTGTACGGGAACGGCTTGTTTGCGACGAGTGTGATGCTTGGAACTCGCGCATTTCACTGGCATGAATTATCGCGATACCACACAATCCCGCTATCCATTTGTGTCTTGACCAACTAGACTCGACACTTCGCCATCCCATTCAAGGATAGTCCATATGAATCTGCACCTGCGCCGCCGTTTGACGACCTCTGCCAGCGCTTTGGTTTTACTTGTGGGCAGCCCACAAGCATTCGCGGCCTGGCCAAGTGACCAGCCAATCAAGATCATCGTGCCGCAGGCCGCCGGGGGCACCAATGACACGCTGGCGCGCTTGATCGGCGTCGAGCTGGGCAAACTGTTGAAACAGACGGTCATTGTGGACAATCGTCCCGGTGCCGCTGGTGCCATCGGCATGCAGGCAGTCGCGCAGGCCAGGGCCGATGGCTACACGCTGGGGCTGGCTTCAGACTCGATCGCGCTTCTGGACGTGACGCGGCCCAACCTGACCTGGAAGTTCAAACGTGACCTGCAAGGCGTCGGCATGATTGGCGATCAGCCGATGTGCGTCGCAGTTTCCGCACGTTCGACGTATAAGTCGTTTGCCGATGTCCTCAAAGCCGCGAAGGAAAAGCCGGGTAGCCTGGCCTACGGCACATCCGGCGTCGGTACCTCCCAGCACGTGGTCGGTGAATGGCTTGCCAAGCTTGCCGGGGTTCAATTGCTGCACATTCCGTACAAGGGCGGCGGGCAGGCCACCACCGACATCGTCAGCGGCCAGGTTCCGCTCGCGGTGCTGGGCTTGGTGCCGATGTTGGCCCAGGCGAAGTCGGGCAATGTCCGCATCCTGGCAGTGACTTCGCCAAAGCGGGCCGGCGCCGTACCCAATGTACCGACTACTGGCGAGCTTGGTTACGCGCAGATCGCGTTGACACAATGGGCCGGACTGGTGGCTCCCACAGGCACCCCTGAGGCCGTGGTAAAGCAACTCTCAGAGGCGATCTTCAAGGTCGTTGCGGGGCCGGAGGCGCGCCAGAAATTGACCGAAGCCGGCATTGACGCCAAGCCGCTTGGGTATCAGCAATTCGACAAGTTCCTCAAGGACAATGTCGATACCTGGACGCGTGTCGTGCCCAGCCTCAATTTGAAACTGGACTGATGCAGTTCGTGCTGCAACCTATTGATCATTCCCAAAAACATGACAGCCTCGTAAGAGGCATGTTTTTGTCATGATTTAAGAAACTTTCAATAAGGTGACTGTGTGAAAAAAACGAATATCGTCCTGATTCTTGCCGATAACCTGGGCTGGGGAGAACTCGGTTGCTATGGCGGTGGCGCCATCCGTGGTGCGCCTACTCCGCGTATCGATGCGCTCGCGAGCGAAGGCATGCGCCTCCTCAACTTCAATGTCGAGAGTGATTGCGTGCCGACCCGCTCGGCACTCATGACCGGGCGGCACCCGATACGCACGGGTGCTTTGCAATCAGTACCCGCTGGCTTGCCGCAGGGCCTTGTCCCCTGGGAAGTCACGATTGCCGAGGCCTTGTCCAAGACAGGCTACGCGACCGCCATGTACGGCAAATGGCATCTCGGTGACAAGGAAGGGCGCTACCCCAAGGACAAGGGCTTCGACGAGTGGTATGGCATCCCCCGCACCACCAACGAGAGCATGTTCATGGACTCGGTCGGGTTTGATCCGTCGGTGGTCGACGTGCCCTATGTCATGGAAGGCATCAAGGGCCGCGCGGCAGAGAAGCGTGAACTCTACGACCTTGAGATGCGCCGGGGCAACGACGAAGAACTGAACCCTAGCAGCAGCGCCATCATTTAGCGGCAAGAGGGGGCAGCGAATCCA